>CAZRIE010000002.1:51226-125501 GCA_964600075.1 uncultured Flavobacteriaceae bacterium | reverse complement strand
TGTTATCTGATGCAGCAGCTCGACAAGCAAAATGAGGAGAAAAGACAGAACCTGCCCCGTATTGCAATGGAAGAATACCCTATCGGGTTCGTTAATTTTCTTTCTGTCGACCCTCCCGAAAAGAAGATAATTACTAGCATTGCTTCACAACAGTATGCGAATCACCACAATTTCTTGTTTAGTGGTCAAAGTTTCCACCCGCCCACAACACTGATCTAGTTTCAGATCAGCGTTTTTGAATTCTTTTTTTGAGATTTCAAGAGTGCCCCTACTTCAATTTTAATTTTATACTTATTTCGAATGAAAATTAGATTAGCTGCCATAGCTATTATGGCAACCGTAATACTATATGCACAGGAAACAGAGAACGATACTAAAGAAAAATGGTCTGCCGGAAGACCCGACGGACACGCCCCGATTTCGGTAATGGGCAACCATATGCACGGCAAGGGTGAGTGGATGTTCAGCTACCGCTATATGTTCATGAACATGGAAGACCTGAAACGAGGTAGCGACAATGCCTCTTTTGATGACGCGCTAGCCGACTACATGGTCACCCCGACCAAGATGCCCATGAACATGCATATGCTCGGGGCAATGTACGCACCTAGCGATAAAATCACCCTAATGGCCATGGTCAATGTCATGTCTATGGAAATGGATCACGTTACCCGTATGGGTGGTATGTTCACAACCGAAGCTTCAGGTTTTGGAGACCTTAAGGTTTCGGGACTGTACCGATTTTTTAATAAGAACGAGCAAACCATGCACGGGCAACTAGGCTTCTCCATACCCACGGGGAGTGTAACGGAAAAGGATGTAATTCCCGCATCCACGCCAAACGAAGTAAATTTACCATACCCCATGCAAATAGGAAGCGGAACCTTTGATACAAATCTGGCCCTGACCTACCTTTGTCAAGGCGATTTGTTTTCGTATGGGGGCCAATTGCGCGGAACGTTCCGTTTTGGAAAGAACTCAAGAGACTACAGTTATGGCAATCGGTATAGCCTAAACAATTGGTTAGGCATAAAGGCTGCAGATTGGCTGAGCTTTTCGGCCCGAATCGAAGGCCTTTTAGTTGGAGAAATCAATGGATTTGATCCTAACCTGAACCCTATGATGGTGATTACGGCCGATACCGAAAATTCTGGAGGCGATCTTATTAATTCTGGAATCGGCTTCAACCTTTATGGGCCTTCGGGGGCACTAAAAAACCTGAGATTCGGTTTTGAATTTGGTTATCCGTTATATCAAAACCTTAACGGTATTCAGCTTAAAAACAAAGAGACCTTAACACTCGGGCTACAATACTCTCTATAAACGAAACTATAGGGCCATTTCCATTTTCTAGTAGTTTTGCTCCTGAGCGGAATGGCCTATATTTGTTGAAAATACACCGATGAGAAAAATTATTTTACTAGTTGCCATACCACTACTACTATCTGTTTCTTCTTGTAAGGAGGAAAAAGAAAACACCCAGATGAAGGAGGTGATGGCCATACACGACGTGGTAATGCCAAAAATGAGCAAATTGGGAAGTTTGGTTGGTGAGCTTAACGATAAAGAAAATGACAGTACCGATTTAAGAATACAATACGAGCAGGCTCGAAAAGACCTTCAAGCCGCCAACAAATCGATGATGGATTGGATGCAGAATTTCGGAAACCGGTTTGATCCCGATGAAATATTGAACGGGAAGGAACTCTCTGATCAAAAAAAGCAATGGCTCGATGAAGAGGAAGAAAAGGTAAAGGCGCTGCAAGAAGAAATCAATTCGAGTATAGAAAATGCAAAAATCCTATTGAATAAAAATGATTAGGGCTTTGCAAGATATCGAGTAAAACATCCGTTAAAAGACTTTCGAAAGATACCGTCACGTATTCCGTCTATTTTTAAAAAAAAAGTGCATATGGAGTTTTTGAAAACCACAGCAGTATTTAAATTGCTTCCTTTTCTTGTTGCCGGAATGTTGTTCAGTTCATCATCTGTCAAGGCACAAGGCTCAGAGAAAGAGCCAACCAAAATGGAGCAAGTTATGGCATCCCACGACGAAGTGATGGATGAAATGCCCAAACTGGTAAAACTCATAAACAAATTGCAGACAAAGGCTGATGCTTCCTATGACAAAATAAAATATAAAAAAGCGATAACAGACCTCAAGTCGGCGAATAAATCGATGATGACCTGGATGAGCGGATTTGGTGAGCGGTTCGAAGCTGATGAGATGATGAAAGGGAAAGCATTGAGCGAACAAAAACAAAAATGGCTACTTGAAGAAGAACAAAAAGTAGCTGCCCTGAAAGAAGAAATTGAATTGAGTATCGGAAAGGCAGAGGCCCTTATTGGGGAATAAAATTCCAATCTAAAATTTCCAAAAAGGCTTACTTCCCAATCCTAACCTCTGAGGTTGTAAAAGCGTAATTTTTTTCGCACTTAAATTTGTGCCAGAACCAACACTTTTCAATCCTTCCAGTTCAAAGTCTCCATAATACCCCTAATATCATTTTGCAGGTAGGCCGCCGCAGGATAGATGGAATCATAGTTAGGCCTCGTAAAAAAATAGAGCGATCCCGTAACAAAGTGTCGCGTGCTATCGGTAACATAAAACTGGGCCTGAGAGGCCGCGTTACCACTTACCTCATAGAACATGCCATAAACCTTGTTCTCCTCGTTGATGAAAGGTTGTTCTGAAATACCATCTGCCTTTACCGAGTGCTCATAACTGAGTTTCTGGGCATCGGAGAGTAGTTTTTCAATGTTGCCTTTCACTCCTTTGTAGTTGATGAAAATTTCGCCTTTCATCTCGGGATACTCCAAGGTCAGCGAACCACTTTTCTTATTCTTAAGTTTCGCCTTATCATTGTATTTAAAACTGAAGTTATCGGTTTCCAACTCGCCCAGTTCTGGCTTGGAATACTCCAAACGAAGCTCGGCCTTGGGCTTTGGCAACACATCTTCTTTGCAACCTATAAAAGAGATGCATAAGATTAGAAAGATAAAAATCGATCTATACATTATTGGGTAAGGTAATTTTAATTTGCTTTAGTCTCTTTTTATCCAAGCTCTCGACTACGAAACGATAGTCGTTGAACGCCACAATTTCTCCCCGTTTAGGAAAGCTTCCCGCAATCTCCAGGACGAAACCGGCAATAGTTTCCGATTCTCCTTTTTGCCCCTCGAATTCCGCTTCATCTTCAATTTTGACTACTCTATAGAAATCCTTTAATGTTGTTTTTCCATCGAACACGTAATTGAACTCATCTAACTTCGAGAATATTAAATCTTCGTCATCGAATTCATCTGTAATATCCCCTACAATTTCCTCTATAATATCCTCAAGGGTTACGATACCCGATGTGCCACCATACTCATCGACTACAACGGCCAAATGGTTTTTCTTTTCCTGGAACTCTAGAAGCAAATCATCCAATTTTTTATTCTCTGGAACAAAATAGGGTTCCCGAATCAATTTCATCCAATTAAATGTTTTTCTATCGATATAGGGCAGCAAATCTTTAACGTAAAGTACACCCAGAACATTGTCCATATTTTCCGAAAAAACAGGAATACGGGAGTATCCGTTATTTTTTATCTCGGCCAATACTTCAGGAAATTTCATGTCTTCGCTCAAGGCAAAAATATCGATACGGGGCCGCATGACCTGTTTGGTATCTGTATTGCCGAACGAAACAATACCCTGTAAAATTTTCTGCTCTTCTTTAGTCGTATCGCCATTGTCGGTCAATTCCAATGCCTGCGAAAGATGGTCGACGCTTAGGTTCGATTTCTGCTTGCCCAATTTATTGTAAAGAAAAAGGGTGCCCGAACGCATAGGTAGACTAAGCGGCGAGAAAAGAAAATCCAAGACCTTTAGGGGATAGGCCATAATATGGGCAAAAAAGATCCGATTCCGATTGGCATAGACCTTTGGTAGTATTTCGCCAAACATTAAAATTAAAAAGGTCGCCAAAATGACCTCTAAAACAAACCGCACCCACTCCAAATCTATATTCGTAAAAAGTGTATCTCCGATAACGCTAAACAGCAATACGACTGCGATATTAATGGCATTGTTTGCAATCAATATCGTGGCCAAAAGTTTTTTGGGGCGATCCAATAATTTTATGATAATGTTGCTTCTGGTCGTTTTCTTTTCGCCAATTTCGTTGACATCACTTGCTGAGAGTCCGAAAAAGGCGACCTCCGCACCGGATATAAGTGCCGAACAGGTCAACAATACAATAAGAATAACGATTTTGAGCGCAAATGCCCCTTCGAAAGCAATAAAATTGGGCAATAAACTAAGGGGGTCAGGATCCAATAGTCAATGATTTAGTTTAGAAAGGTAAGTCATCCTCTTCTGATGGACTCAAAGAAGAGGTCTGTTTGGCAGGGCCGGAACTTACCAAATCGGTGTTTTGTTTTTGGGGCTGTGCGGTGCCTTGAGAATTCGCCGTACTTTCTTTTTTGGTGGTCAAAAAAGTAAAATCTTGTACATGCACTTCTGTGGTATATCGGGTGTTACCATCTTCACCTTGCCACTGCCGATTTTTCAATCGACCCTCTACATAAACCTTGTCGCCCTTGCTTAGGTACTTTTCACATATTTCGGCAGCTTTGTTACGCAACACTACGTTGTGCCAATCTGTATTTGTAATGCGCTCGCCCGTTTGCTTACTTGTATAGCTTTCGTTGGTGGCAATAGGAAATCTACCAATACACCCACCACCTTCAAAATAATGCATTTTCACCTCATCTCCCAAATGTCCTATCAACATTACTTTGTTCAGCGTACCGCTCATAAACTTTGTCTTCTATAAGAAGGGGTAAAAGTACGAATTTTAGAGACTGTTTTGGAATGTATGATTGAATTTTTTATTTGTCACTTTCGATGTAAAACGAGGCAACCCCGACTGTTCAAGGTAAAGCATAGTAGCGTTACGGTTCATCCCGAAGTTTCTGGATTTACGAAGTTATGTGCAAAAAGGGACATAACCGCCTGCCGGACGGGCAGGAAGAAACAATCGATAAGTTTCAATACAGCCTTTTGAACGTTTTCAAGAACTCAGCAATCAAAACAGGTACGGGATATTTCTCGAGTTCCGTGAACGGAATACTTCCCTTTACACCAGTATCGGATTTAATTATCCAAAACGTGGTGTAAAGATGCTGGTGCGATAGTTTATGAATGATAGGCGCCGCATTATACTGGTTGATTTCGATAGTATTTTTGAGCCCTGGAAAATTTTCCAAACTTTGTTTTACTTCATTTTCGCCAATTTCCTTTCCGGACTCCAGAAGTGGAAATTCCCATAAGTTTTGCCAAATTCCTTTTCCTATCCGCTGTTTCAAAATCGTATGGCCATTAGGCGATGAGGACACTAAATAATTAAAATAGCGATTTCTGACCTTCTTTTTTTTTAATTTGACGGGTAGCTCATGAACCCTGTTGGTTTGAAGTGCTACACAGCTATCGTTCAATACACAATGAAGACAATACGGCTTTTTAGGCTTACACTGAATGGCACCGAATTCCATAATACCCTGATTGTAGTCTCGTATGTTTTCAGTGTTCATAACCTCTCGCGCCAACTTCTTAAAGTATTTAATGCCATCGGTGCTGTTGATTGGTTTGTCTATACCGAAATATCGGGAAAGCACGCGGTAGACATTTCCGTCGACAACAGGTTCCGGCAGACCGAAACATATCGAGGCAATGGCACTGGCTGTGTAATCGCCTACCCCCTTTAATTTCAGTAATTCATCGTAGGTGTCGGGAAAAATTCCGGCATATTCCTTTACTACAATTTTGGCGGTGGCATGCAAGTTTCTAGCGCGTGAGTAATATCCCAACCCTTGCCATAGCTTCAAAACTTTTTCTTCGGATGCACTGGCCAATGTGTAAACGGTAGGAAAATTCTTTATAAATTCAAGATAATAAGGTGTACCTTGATCCACTCTAGTTTGTTGCAATATAATTTCGGATAGCCAAATTTTATAAGGGTCTTGGGTAACCCTCCATGGTAGCGCACGCTTATTTTCGATATACCAAAGAAGAATTTTTTGGGAAAAAGTCATGTATCGGACCAACTGAATTACAAAAATAATGGTTTATTTTGCGAACTTTCTTATACTTGTGGCTATAAAATAAAAAAAGGAGTTGAATGACTTAAAATTAGCCCTTTAGCAGGAAAGAATGAATTTAATTTATATATTTGCGTCCCGAAAAAAATTATACTGAAAATTTAACACGAAAAATGACGAAAGCAGAAATTGTATCAAAAATCGCAGACAAACTGGGAATTGAAAAAGGAGACGTACAAGCAACCGTTGAGAGTTTTATGGAAGAGGTGAAAGCATCTCTTGAAGGCGGTGATAATGTTTACTTACGAGGTTTTGGCAGTTTTATCATTAAGACAAGGGCCGAAAAGACAGGAAGAAACATCAGTAAAAATACCACTATCAAGATTCCGGCACACAATATTCCGGCGTTCAAACCTGCAAAGGTATTTGTAGAAGGAGTGAAGAGCAACGTACAGGTCAAATAATAGTAATCAACAAAATAGGAATTTATGCCGAGTGGTAAAAAGAGAAAAAGACATAAGGTGGCTACCCATAAGCGCAAGAAGCGTAGAAGAGCCAACCGACACAAGAAAAAATAACCGCAGGTAGGGGCTGATAATTATCAGCCCCTATTTGTAATATAATTTAACTGTTTTTTATTCATACGCTCATTGACATAGGGATTCAAAAAAAGAATTTCGGCGGATTTCATTAAATCCGTTTCAATCATTGTTTAATCAATTTGTTCGCTCCCGACAATTATTGTGGGCGGATAAATACAAATATATTCAGGTGAATAGAGAATTAATCGTAAGATCTAGTTCCGATGCCGTTGATTTTGCCCTTTTAAAGGATGGAAAGCTCGCTGAATTGCACAAAGAGGAAGACAACAACGATTTTTCCGTTGGTGATATATTTTTGGCCAAGGTACGCAAGCCCGTAACGGGTCTCAATGCAGCCTTTGTCAATGTAGGTTATGAGAAAGACGCTTTTCTTCATTACCACGACCTCGGGCCCCAATTGGCCTCGATGCTAAAGTTCATAAAACAAGTGAGTACCGGTAAGCTAAGAGATTATTCTCTTGGCAAATTTCCCACCGAAAAAGATATTGACAAAAATGGTGTGATAACCTCTGTTATCAAAGCGAATCAATCGCTATTGGTACAAATTGTAAAAGAACCCATTTCAACCAAAGGACCAAGAATAAGCTCCGAACTTTCAATCGCGGGACGCTATTTGGTTATGGTACCCTTTTCAGACCGCGTTTCCGTATCACAGAAGATAGGGAGCAACGAAGAAAAAGATCGGCTAAAAAGGCTGGTAAGAAGCATTAAGCCAAAGGGATTTGGAGTCATTATCAGAACGGTCGCAGAAGGCAAAAAAGTAGCGGAACTTGACAAAGATCTAGAAAATTTGCTGGCCAAATGGTCGGCAATGTGTAAAAAATTGTATAAAGCGCAAACCCCTTCAAAAGTATTGGTAGAACTAAACAGAGCTTCTTCAATACTAAGGGATGTTTTCAACGATTCCTTTACTGGAATCCATGTCGACGACCAAACGCTTTATGAGCAAATTCAAGATTACGTGCAAGAGATTGCGCCAGAAAAGTCATCGATAGTAAAACTGTATGAATCACAGGTTCCCATTTTTGAAAAATATGGAATAGAGCGGCAGATAAAAACTTCTTTTGGCCGTACCGCCAGCATGAGCAAAGGTGCGTACCTCATTATAGAACATACCGAAGCGCTGCATGTTGTAGATGTGAACAGCGGTAACCGTTCGAACAAGGCCAAAAATCAAGAAGATACTGCTTTAGAGGTAAACATTTTGGCTGCCTCGGAAATCGCAAGGCAATTACGCCTGCGAGATATGGGCGGCATTATCGTTGTCGATTTTATCGATATGGTAAAAGCGCCGCACAGAAGAAAACTTTTTGATCACCTTCGGGACGAGATGAAAGACGATCGTGCAAAGCATAAAATACTACCTCCGAGCAAATTCGGACTTATACAGATTACGCGACAGCGGGTACGACCCGAGATGAACATCAAGACAACCGAAGAAAACCCGAACGGAAGCGGGAAGGAGATAGAAGCTCCGATAGTCTTGATAGACAAGATCAATTCAGATCTCGAAAAACTATTAAAAGGCCCTAAAAAGGATAACGGAATTACACTAAACATCCATCCGTTTATAGCTGCCTATATCACTAAGGGCTTTCCTTCTTTACGTTCCAAGTGGTTTTTGGAGCATAAGAAGTGGATTAAAATACAACCAAGGGATGCCTACACGTATCTCGAATACCGTTTTAAGGATAAAGACGGTAAAACCATTTACTGATTAATTATTGATCAGAAATTACTAATTGCAAAAGCGACCTTCGACAACGGGGGTCGCTTTTTTGGTTTTAATGGGTTTTGTCTTCGAATTACATGATATTTACAGGAATGACAAAAGCCTACTCCCTACAAGAAGCCACTAGAAAACTAGAAAGTTACTGCGCCTACCAAGAGCGCTGCCATAAAGAAGTGGTTAACAAGTTACTGGAAATGCGTATGATTCCGGAAGCGATCGACCATATTGTTGTTCACCTCATAGATGAAAACTATTTAAATGAAGAACGGTTCGCCCAAAGCTTCGCAAGGGGAAAGTTCAATATTAAAAAATGGGGCAAAAACCGCATTTCAAACGAGCTGAAACAACGTAATATTTCAACATATAATATCAAGAGTGCCCTCAAGGAAATCGATACTAAGGCCTATTCAAAAACATTTGACGAGCTGGCCGAAAAAAGGTTGAATCAGCTCACCGAAAAGAACCTTCAAAAAAGACGAAAAAAACTAGCCGATTATTTATTCTATCGTGGCTGGGAAAGTCATTTGGTCTTCGCAAAAATCAAGGAACTCGTGCCTTAATACGAGGTGAAATTCGACCCCAAGCACTCTTCCTGATCCTCTTCGAAGGACAGAGAACAGTTTTAGAACATCCTCACTTCAATCTGGCAACTTTCCAAGTACACTCACTAAAAAGGAAAACTAAGGCGACAGAACGCGCTTAGCGCGTTGAATCGCCCTCGTATTTTTATGTTCAATCCATTTTTGACCTTGAATTTTACGCATCACTATATCAAAATTCCGCATTATAAATACATTATAAAGCCCTTTGGCAAAATTGAATGGATTTTTCGGCCAGGCCCTTAGGCTCATCGAAAAACCAGGAGTAGTATATTTCATATAGTGCCAATACCCTTCAGGCATGTACAATACTTCGCCATGGTTCAATTGGGTGCAATAGCCAGAAGCGGACTTCAAAACCGGCCATTTTTCAAAATCTGGATTCGAAAAATCGATGCTTTCATGGGTAATAAGAGAGTGTGGTACCTTGTATAGATGTTTCGTTTCAGAAGGCGGAAATAAAATACACTCTTTTTTTCCTTCAAAATGAAAATGGAAGATATTTGCCATGTCAATGTCAAAGTGCATAAAGGTATGCGAGTCTGTTCCCCCAAAAAAAAGCATAGGTAGTTTTTTCTTCAGTTTGAGTCCGAAATCGGGAAAATCGTAATCTTGCTGAAGTTGTGGTACTTCTTTTAAAACATTCCAGAGAAAGATACGATATTTGGTCGGCTGTGATTTGAGTAGTTCGATGTAGTCGGCCATTTTCATCTCGGCATGGGGCTCGTTAAAACCATCTTCATGGTTTACAGGGCGATCATCGTACAAAGGTACCGTCTTGTCACCTGCGACCTGCTGTATATAGTCCAAGTTCCACTTCTGAACAGCTGGCCAGTTTTCGACTGCATGCTCAATGACCACTGGTTTCTGTGGCTTGAAATACTGTTGTATAAAATCTTCTTTGGTAATGGAACTTACCCTCGGAATAGCTTCAAGTTTCAATGGTATCTAGGTTATTTCTAAGAGGTAAAATTACTTAACCTTATAAAAAGATTTTCTTAAAATTAAGATAATGTAAGTTTATTAGACAAGTCTAGACTTCGTCTTTGCATCTTCATTACGTTCAATAGTATGAGCTGGTCGCGTCCACTTTGGTTTTTCACCCAAAGGTTGCAGCTGCGATTCAAAAGCTTCTATGGTTTTTGGTTGCGAAACCTTCGTAAACGGTTTTTGAGGATTGAGACCCAACAGCTTGAACATTTCCATGTCTTCACCAACATCGGGGTTCGGAGTGGTCAATAATTTATCGCCCGCAAAAATAGAATTGGCACCTGCGAAAAAGCACATGGCTTGCCCTTCCCTACTCATTTCAGTGCGCCCTGCCGATAGTCGTACCTGCGCTTCCGGCATTACGATTCGAGTTGTTGCTACCATACGTATCATTTCCCACATTGAAACGGGTTCCATAGACTCCATTGGGGTGCCTTCAACGGCTACCAAGGCATTGATCGGCACAGATTCGGGTTGTGGATTCAAGCTAGATAATGCGACCAGCATGCCTGCACGATCTTCCAATTGCTCCCCCATTCCTATAATACCTCCACTACAGACCGTAACGTTACTTTTACGGACATTGTCGATAGTTTCCAAACGGTCTTCAAAGGCCCGTGTCGAGATGACATCCTTATAATAATCTTCAGAAGTATCTAAGTTATGGTTGTAAGCATAAAGGCCGGCCTCCGCCAAACGTTTCGCTTGATTTTCGGTCAGCATACCCAAGGTACAGCAGACCTCCATATCGAGTTTATTGATGGTGCGCACCATTTCCAATACCTGATCGAATTCAGGTCCATCCTTTACATTACGCCATGCAGCACCCATGCAGACTCTTGAACTTCCAGAAGCCTTCGCGCGCAACGCCTGTGCTTTCACGTGCGGAACGGTCATTAAATCATTACCTTCAATATCAGTGTGGTAACGGGCCGCCTGTGGACAATAACCACAATCTTCCGGGCAGCCACCTGTTTTGATAGAAAGCAAAGTGGATACTTGAACCGTATTCGGATCATGATGTTTTCTGTGGATGGTGGCTGCATCGTAGAGCAGTTCCATCATTGGTCTGTTATAGATTTCTAGAATTTCACTTTTGGTCCAGTCGTGCCTTTTTTCGCTCATATACTTCATGTAATCTTCTTCAAAAATAACCTTTCTAATATTGAAATTGCAAATATCAAATTCAAAATAGCCGTTATACCGTATGAATTTGTTTCGCGGATTTCAATACGCTTAATAATACACTAACCGCGTTACCTCCAAACCCCACCGCATTTATCATCACCTTTCTAATATCTGTAGGGATTGAACTATAGGTTTTAAAAGGAACCTCAATAAATTTTTGTCTTTGCAACATCAACACAGCAAGTTCGATACTCAACATACCGGAGGCACCAAACGTATGGCCCGTTTTCCATTTGTTTGTCGTTAAAGCTGGAATATTTTTTCCAAAAACCTTCTCAATAGCTCTATACTCCGATAAATCACCTTTAATTGTTCCCGGTGCATGCATTACGATAGCATCTATCTCTTCAGGTTTCGTTTTTGCCAGTGCCATTTGCATTGAACGTTGAAAACATTGTGCATCAGTCGAAATCGAAATATTGTGTTGTAAAGGCTCGGTCGCATAGCCCACACCTTCGATTACTGCCAAAGTATTTTCAGAAACCCCTTTTTCCAAACAGGCGACTGATGCTCCTTCGCCAAGAATCATCATATTCTGCTTTTTCTCGAGGTCGAGGGCTCGGCAGGGGAATTCCTTACCAGAATTGCCTTTGAATGCGCTCATGTTGACACCTGTTTTGGAGTAAATTTTTAATGCCTTCATTTGAGCAATGGTAAAAGGCGTCAAAGGAGCTTCGCTACCACCGACCAAAAATTTATCGGCCATGCCACTTTTAATCCAAGCTACGCCGTTTAGCAACGCATGCAAAGCGGTGGAACACGTAATGGAATGTGATATTTCAGGCCCTTGGGTTTGTAGATCATGGGCTACCCACGACGAAATATTACCCAAAGTCGTTGTCGGCGAAGAAAGTGTAGATGTTTTATTTTTGAGGAGGAACTCTTCATGATATTTTTCAAAGAGCGATGTCGCACCTCTTGAGGAACCTATATTGATTCCGAAGTCATCGCCCATTTGCCAGCCTGCTTGCCGAACTGCTGCTCGTGATGCATAGAGGGCAAAGAGCACCGAATCGTCCAAATTTTTGTATTTCGAATCGGAGGTTTTAAGTTGTTGGATTTCCTTTTTTGCAGCTTCCGACAAAGGAGCAGCCCATTCAGAACTTTCTCCGAATTTCTTTTTTACAAAATGATGCACTCCGTTTTGATAGCTCTCCCAACTTTCTTCCATCGAAATCCCAAGCGGGGAAATCGATGAAATAGCAGTAATTGAAATAGGGGCTTCCCTCAACCCTTCCCCAGTTGGGGGGGAAGCTTCTTTAGTTATATTTTTAACCTTTTTGGCCAACATAAATTACGAGGGAGCGTATCAAACTATTTCTAAAGAAGACTTTATTACTTCGTAAACCTTTTGCAATTGCACATCGGATACAACATACGGAGCCAGAATATAAATGGTATTTCCCAACGGGCGTAAAAATACCCCATTATCCATAAAGTGTTTAAAAAGCTTATCCCTTAAATTGCCATAACGCTCCATTTTTACATTTAAATCTAAAGCATAGATGATACCGCATTGGCGAGTTCCTGCGACTTTAGGGTGGTCTTTTATTTCGACATCGAACTGCTGATGTGACTTCATTACTCGCTTTATATTATCCTGTATCTCTTCGGATTGTAGTAGTTCCAGCCCTGCCAAAGCAGCGGTACAAGCCAAAGGGTTTCCCGTATAGGTATGCCCATGGAACAGTCCTTTTGCAATTTCATCACTGTAAAAAGCATTGTATACTTTTTGGGTACAGCTTGTAATCGCCATAGGCAACAATCCTGCTGTCAAGGCTTTAGACAAACAGATGATATCTGGCTTTGAAGGAATATAATCAGATGCAAAATGTTTTCCTGTTTTTCCAAAGCCGGTCATGACCTCATCGGCTATGGTCAAAATATCATGGCTTTTTAATAGCCGCAGAATTTGGTCCAGTCCGTCCGCATCGTGCATTTTCATAGCGGCGGCACCTTGCACCAAAGGTTCGTAGATAAATCCGGCAATATTGTTATGCTTTAATCGATTTTCCAGATGGGGCAGTATGTCTCTGATATTGTTTTTAGTCGGTACAGGAATCCGTTCCACTTCAATAAAGAAATCTTCGAAGGGGCCGTTGTAGACCGATAGTCCAGAAACGGACATCGCCCCGAAGGTATCACCATGAAAACCCTCTTCAAAAGCGAGCATCACTTTTCGTTTTGTTCCTCTGTTAAAATGATACTGCAAGGCCATTTTAATACCTATCTCGCTCGCTGTGGAACCATTATCGGAAAAGAATAATTTCTCTTGACCAGAAGGTAATATTTTGACGAGCTCTTCGGATAATCTTACAGCAGGCTCATGGGTAAATCCACTGAAAACCACTTGATCCAACCGTTGCATTTGGTCGTAGACTTTAGCTAAAATATAATCGTTGCAGTGGCCATAAACACTAGTGTACCATGAGGCAATACCATCGATATACTCTTTACCATTTTCATCGTATAAAAGCGCACCTTTTGCCTTTACAATACCCAACATTTCTGGGTGTAGTTTGTGCTGGGTCAATGGATGCCATAGATGCTTTTGGTCTCTCTCGGAAAGACTTTTAGCTACGCTATTATTTGATACAGCCATTTTATCCATCTTACAAAGATGGCGAATTAAAATTCCAAATTCTAAGCACTTCCTAAAGTTTCGGGGCTTAAAAAATCTGTTTTGAAAGGTTGAACGGTGAAAAGGCTATTTCAGAGACCTGTCGCCTTATTGAACAAAATGTTTCGGTAGATAACCGTTGCTTGAATTCAAGTGTTCCCCTGTAAAAGCATTAATGAAATGAGTCTATTTAGATTCTGAGACAACTGGCTTTAGCAGCAATTAATACGAAATTAAATAACTATAAATCAGAAAAGTAGGAGTCCAATAAAATTGTACGCTGCTCTATAAAAGAATTTATGAACTCAATTTCTTCATCACTATAATTGAACTGCAATGATGGGTTCAAGGCCTCCCGTTCATATGCCCCATTATTTTTTAAATATTCGAAAGCTTTCTGGAACTTTTTCTGAAGCTTCAAAGTGCCTAATTCGCCTCCCCTTAGGAAATTCCATCTCGACTTGACTTCATCTATAAAATTCTTGTTCTTAGTAAGTCTGGTGAAGAGATTGTTCTTAAGGATATTCGAAGAAATGGGCATTCGTCTGCCAGTAAAAAAATTACCGAACGAACCGTCAAAGTCCCACCCAACAAAGAAGTATGGGTTATCGATATCATAACGGGCGGTGTAAAGGTTTTTTCCAAGATTGTCCAAGGCAAATATAAGATTCACAAAAATGTAGTAGTCCGCCGCATTACGCAAATCCAACATGCGAGATATCTTTTCGTCAAATTCCGCCGGGGTACTATTAGCTACAAAGTGAACTAGCTCATGAAGATTTGACCAATCAAATTCACCAATATCATCTGGATATTTTGCCTCAAACCCATCCCAATATATATTGCTATTATCATATTCGGAAGCCTTTTTGAACATTACGGCATCGCCCCAAGCACGCCCTTCATAAAGCTCACCTCGCAAACCGTCGTCATCGAGTTTTTTTAGAGACAATTGTTTTCTATCCACTTTTTCGCCCAAATAGTAGATTCCCCTATAATCTTCATTCACGAACAATTCACAATATTGCCGTTGAATTCCAACCTGAATTTCCACAAGCTCACTATGCGGATAACGGGCAATTTTGCTCCATAAATCATGGGACACAAAATCACGCAAACGAAGTGGTTCGTTGTATAGACCATCCAATACCCAATCATCATCAAGCCGCATACCCAAAAGGCTATCATTTATCTTTTCCCCTCCATCAGAGTCTTCCCATAGTTCGACCGAATACGATTTTTTGGGATAGCCCTGTGACGCTCCGCCTCTTAACTCAATACCTATGATGTGGTCTAAAGGTGATTTCCCAGTTTCGAGCAAACGCATTCGAGCCGGTATTTTTGGATCGTCGACAACGGTTCCGTTTCCTACTTTTATTGAAACAATAGGGAGCTTCGACTTATAGAGAAGGTAGTTCTCACCATTCGAAGAAACACGATATCCCTTACCCGTTTCGAATTGCGATGTCATGTTCTCAATTTCGTAGGTTCTATCACCTGCTTTAATCTTCTTGGAAAGTTTCGAATGGTTACCGTTATAAAGAATAAGCTTGTTTCCATTGTCCTTAATGAACGAACCTCCAAGGTCAATGGTTCCATCATTCATTGTTATTGGAAGAACTGTTCTACTACCTTCATTACATGCATATAATACAGACAACGATATCATACAGATAACAAACTTCCCTAACGGCATAAATGATATATTTTGAACATAGCTAAAAGTAAATAGAATGTTTGTATTATAAAAAGTCGTTATCCTCCTTTGATTATAACTATTTAGTCGTCACTTGGCCGCACATTGATTATCTGATTTTCACTTTAACTTCTAGGGATCTTGGCCATGGTCGTTCGGGGTTTATATCAATAGCATGCTTGACTAAACGATTCTATTGGCCACTAAAACGGTCCAGTGTGAGTGGCCGGGCAATTATGTTTTCAATACGATAATCTTGAAGGTTGGAAACTACTATAAGAATCAAGTATGTCAATTTGGTGCTGAATAAAATCGAGTAGCACTTTATATTCGAGAAGTTTATAAAAGTTCAGGAAGCCACCTGAAGAAGTCCTCCTTCGACCCATCAAAAGAAGGGAGATTTCATCTGGATAGTTAAAAAATCAGAACGTTTTTAATATGGGAGCGAACAAATCAGCATATTTTTTAATGACGGTCTTATCAAAAGTCTCTTCTTCGTCGATACGGCCGATAAGCGAAACCCCTGTTTTGTGTAGTATAATGTTCTCGGTCTGCGGATTTGCATCACCACTAAAGAGCAACGAAACATCATACCCCTTTTGCACCAACCAATTAACGGTCAAAAGCGTGTGATTGATACTCCCTAAATAATGTCTTGAAACTACCACGACCTGATATGTGGGCATAATAATATCTAGAACAGTATCAGTATCGTTAAAGGGTACTAAAAGGCCACCACAACCTTCAATCACCAAATAATTATCAGTCTCAGGCTCTTTAATATCATCGCAATTAATAAAGACGCCATCTATTTCGGCAGCCGCATGTGGACTCATAGGGGCGGTCAATTCATAACTGCTTTTGTGGATTACCGTTTTATCATTGGAAATCAAGGCCTTTACCTTATGGCTATCGGTATTATCCAAATCTCCCGCTTGTACGGGTTTCCAATAATCGGCCTCCAAGGCTTCGGTTATGATGGCCGAGGCTATCGTTTTTCCAACTCCGGTCGATATTCCGGTTACAAAAAATTGCTTCATATTTACTACTGATTAGTGATCATGCCACAATTTAGGCATTTGTATTTTCTTTTCTCAAAAAACGGGAAAAGTTTATTAAAAAGCCCCTTGCGTTCGTAGTAAGCTTCCGATTTTTGTGCTTTGCAATTTGGGCAGGCCACCGGGTTTTCATCATCGTCTACCGCATAGGCCCTTACCTCATTGTAAATGGTCAAAGCCTTTTCTTTGTCCTCGGTATAGACCTGTAATTTCACACCTCCGATAGCACCACTGATTAGTGGGTCTGAATTGATTGTATTCTCATCACGGAGAAAGACAGGAATTCCTTCGGATTCCAATTTCCCTTTGAGTATTTGAACATCCGCCGGATATTCAAAAGACGCGATGGTATAAAATTTTTGATTCATTTATTTCTATATCGAGCTCGAAATAATTTCGAGCATGGTTTGTATTTCTTCCTTCGTATTAAAACTATGCAAACAAATACGCAGACGTTCTTGCCCTTCGGGTACTGTTGGCGAACGGATCGGTCGTATATCGAACCCTGTATTTTGGATTTTTTCGGCAATTGATTTTACTTTTTCGTTTCCTGCTATCACACAACAATGAATTGCCGAATTACTACGGATGAAAAAGGGTTTCAACCGGCCCCCCGGCGAGACAAGATTTACCCTTTCGATTTCGCTCAGGGCAAGGGTTTCAAGTTTCGAATTGAAAAAAACAATGTTTTCCATTAAACGATTTTGTGCCTTTTGATTAGAATCGAGATGCATATACGCGGAAGAAATCGCCGCTACCGAATGTGGCGTAAGCCCCGTTGTGTATATTAAACTTCGGGCAAAGTTGACGAGATACCTTTTTAACTCCTTACTCCCCAATATGGCGGCACCATGGCATCCCATGGCCTTTCCGAACGTGATAATCCTCGCGAAAATCTGATTTTGCAAACCTAGCCGCTGTACCAAACCTTCTCCCTTTTCACCAAAAATACCGACCGCGTGAGCTTCGTCTACCACTAAATGGCAGTTGTGCTCTGTACAAAATTCAGTAAATGCTTTTAGATCGGGCGAATCACCATCCATAGAAAAGACAGATTCAGTAACGATATAGATTTCCCTTTCGTTAGGCCCTCCCAGAACCTTTCGGGAACGCTCAGCATCACATTTTAGTTTAAGATCATTTATGTCATTGTGCTTAAACTTATAACTTTTTGCATTCCCCAATTTGATGCCGTCACGAATACTGGCATGAATGTATTCATCAAAAAAAATGATATCGCCCCTTTGCGGTACCGCACTAAAGAACCCAATATTAGCATCATAACCCGAATTGAAGACCAAAGCCGATTCAGCTTCGTGAAATTTTAGCAAAATTTCCTCTAAATCATCATAAAGCTTATGGTTACCCGAAAGTAAACGAGAGCCTGTTGCCCCGTTTTTGACTATGCCCGCCTTCGATAGTCTTTCGGTGGCATTCTTGGCAATTTCCCTATTTTTTGAAAATCCCAAATAATCGTTAGAAGAAAAATCGACCAAACTATTCTCCTGAGGCAAATGTCTCAACGCATTTTGGGCCTCTCGTCGAGCAAGTTTTTTCTGTAGCTTTTTTGGAAATCTGGTCATTCCCCAAAAATAACTTCTTTATAAGGAATTTGATAGCCAACATCCACAGAAAAAAATCAATTTTCCATAACGGTTAATTCTACGTCCAGTTGGTTGTCGGTAGTTTGAATTTGTTCGACTGCTGCTTCCACTTGCTGGTTTTCGCAATCGTAATCCGAATTCAAAATAAGATAGTCTACATCGACACTTTCGAAAATCGGTATGGAAATATTCGTAGAAACCTGATTTTTATAGCCAAACGATTGGCTTTCATCTTCCACCGTTGCTGCACAAATCGCAAAAAGAAAACAAACAAAGTACACTAGGGATTTACGCATGGCATTAGTTTCGTAGCAACAAGCTCTGACTTGGAAGGTCTTAACACTTATTTAACAATTCAAATTGTGTTTACCCTACCCCTAAGCTCGTATTGAAATCAAAATTCAAAATGACCTGGCTTTTTATTACGTAAAGTGTATATTAGATTTTAAAAAAATTAGGAAAAACATGCCATACCGAATACTGTTTATTTTTTTGCTGCTTATTTACGGTAGGCTACTTGCCCAGACCAATTCTTATGAAATCTCTTTCAAAAATGCAGTTCATCACGAAGCGGTTATCAAAGGTGTTTTTCCCGATTTAAAAACCGATACGGTTTCTTTTCGCATGAGCCGTACGTCGCCAGGGCGATATGCACTGCACGAATTCGCAAAGAACGTCTACGGTTTCGTAGCCTCAGACAGTAAAGGAAAACCATTGGAAGTCACTCGCCCCGACCCATACCAATGGCATATCGTTGGCCATGATGGAACAGTGAACATCAGCTACACACTATTCGCCAACCGAGGTGGCGGTACGTATGCACAAGTCGACGAGACTCATGCACATTTGAATATTCCGGCAACGATTATATATGCACCCGCATTGAGTAAGCGAAAAATCGAGATCGAGTTCAAGGTCAGGGAAGATTTGAACTGGAAGGTGGCCACGCAACTACCTTTGGTCTCGGGTACTACCTATTCAGCCCCCGATTTACAGTATTTTATGGATAGCCCGACCGAAATTAGCGATTATGCTGTTCGCGAATTCAAAGTCGGCTCCAAAGGAAAAAACCAAAACATACGTTTCGTACTTCACCATAATGGCACAGAAGCCGAGTTGGACACCTATTTTGAAAAGGTTAAAAAAACCGTTTTGGCCGAAAAAGACGTCTATGGTGAACTGCCCGATTTCGATTATGGCACCTACACTTTTTTAGCCTGTTACATTCCCAATGCCTCAGGGGATGGTATGGAGCACCGAAATTCTACCATTTTGACCAGCACAAAAGGTTTTGACAATGGCGGTATGGAGGGTAACATCGGAACGGTTTCCCACGAATTTTTCCATGCTTGGAACGTGGAGCGTATCCGCCCAAAATCTTTAGAGCCCTTTAATTTCCAGGAAGCCAATATGAGCGGTGAACTCTGGTTCGCCGAAGGTTTTACAAGTTACTATACGAATCTTATTCTTTGCAGGGCGGGAATTATTACACCCGAAAAATATGTTGAAGGATTAACAGGAACGTTCAATTACGTTTGGAATTCGCCTGCAAGGCAGTTCTTCAATCCTATTGAAATGAGCTATCAGGCGCCTTTTGTCGATGCCGCCACTTCGGTCGACCCCGTGAACCGTGAAAACACATTTATTTCCTATTATTCCTATGGAAGTGTACTCGGTCTGGCCTTGGATGTATCCCTTCGGGAAAAGGACTTGAACCTTGACAATTTTATGAAGCTGGTCTGGCAAAACTATGGGAAAAAGGAAATTCCCTATACCGTAAAAGACCTGCACACCAGTCTAAATCAGTATGCGGGGAAAGCTTTTGGTGATGATTTCTTCGGAAGCTATATCTATAAAAGTGGAATGCCAGATTATAAATCGCTATTAGAATCGGTGGGCGTCGTTTTAAAGCAAAACTCGGAAAACCCCTATTTCGGTGTTACGGCTTCCCTCAATGGCGATGGTAACGCTAGAATCAAATCAAATCCGAAAATCGGTAGCCCGGCTTACAAAGCGGGCCTCGACAGAGGGGATATCATCACTTCCATAAACGGCGCAAATTTTCCTGATGGGCAGCAATTCGATGCGGTTATCGCGCAGTTCAAAGTAGGGGATGCCCTGCAAATTGAATTTGAAAGGTTCGGGGTGCAAAAAAGAACTTCCGTAGTGCTGGAAGCCGACCCAAAACACGCTATTTATCTTATGGAAAAAGAAGACGACAAACCTTCAAAAAAGCAGTTGCAACAACGAAACGATTGGCTTAAAAGAGCGTAAGTATGATTAGCTACGAAAGGGTATCATCGGATGAAGAATTGGAGCAAATATTAGTGCTTCAACGCAAAAACCTACCCGCCATCATTTCCTCGGAAGAAAAGGTCAAAGAAGGTTTTGTAACCGTCTCGCACACCTTTGAAATCTTAAAGAAAATGAACACTGCCTGTGCACATATCATAGCAAAATCAGACGATAAGGTTGTTGGCTATGCCCTGTGCATGCATCCAAAATTTGCCAATGAAATCCACGTGCTTCAGCCCATGTTCGATGAAATCGATTCCATTGAACCAACTATTGAAAACTATATCGCTATGGGGCAGGTCTGTATCGATAAAGCCTTTCGTAAAAAAGGTATTTTTAGAAAACTCTACGAAACCATGCAGGTATCCATACGCCCCGAATTCGATACCATTATAACAGAAGTCGATGCCAAAAATTCGCGCTCGCTACAGGCCCATTATGCTGTTGGGTTTAGGAAATTAAAGACCTATCACTCTGGAGGGCAGGTGTGGAAAGTGATTAAATTACCTCTGAAAGTGCCTGGCTGTAACTTGGTAACATTAAACTTAGTGAAATATCGGGCTCAAAATAGGTCGTAATCTGGTCTTGACGGGCCAGCAAGTTTATAAGAAAAAGTGCCCCAGCAAAGTGGATTTTTTTAATAAAGAACATGATCATAATTCGCCGGAAGCGATTTTCGGATCTTTTCGAAATTGCCTTCTGCATCAAAAAGAACTTCAAACTGTTCGTAGGCCTTGTTTTTCTTGCCTGAGACGATCAGTTTATATTTTAGACTTGGTAATATTAGGTTTTGAAAGGCATTCTTGACGGTAGTTTCGACACTATTGTCACCAATGGGATATTGCTGGTGTATTTTCTGAATTCGGTATTTGATAAATTCATTTTGTAAATATTTGTTTGCTGCTTTATAGGCGTCATTAGGAATGTCTATTGGTTTTATTAATATCTCGATGTCTTCCAAAGTACCGTCTTCGTTGAACTCTACACTATATTTTAAGCGATTTTTCTTGAATTTGGCCTCATAACTGACTTTAGTACTATCCGTCTCTTTGTAAAAACGGATATTTCGAGCATCTTCCAATTTGTCTTCAATATAGCCCAATGCTTTATCAGGAAACTGGGATTTTTTGATGCGGTATTCTCGTTCGTATTTGTTCTGGGCCGAAGCTAGAATACCGAATATCAGAAATATAAGCGATAAAATTCTCGATAAATACATTTTTCGAAGTAACTTTTTGGTTTTATCTATTAACTACTTCAAGATACCTCATTATAGCGAAAACAACCAATTTCGTGGTCGTTGACCATACCAGTGGCCTGCATGTGGGCGTAAACGACGGTGCTTCCGACAAATTTAAAGCCCCTTTTTTTCAGGTCTTTGCTTAAAGTGTCTGAAAGGGGGGTATTGGCCGGTGCGTTGCGATAATCTTTAAAACTGCTTTTAATGGGCCTTTCGTCTACAAAACCCCAGATGTAACTGCTGAAGCTGCCAAATTCTTTTTGCACTTCCATAAACGCTTGTGCATTGGTAACGGTGGCGTTTACCTTTAATTTATTTCTAATGATGCCGGAATCTTGTAGTAGGGCATCCTTTTTGGTCTGATCGTACTTGGCTATTTTTTTATAGTCGAAATCGTCCATCGCCTTTCTGAAATTTTCACGCTTACGTAGAATGGTAATCCAACTCAAACCGGCCTGAAAGGTTTCTAAAATCAAGAATTCGAATAGTGTGGCATCATCTTTAACAGGTACACCCCATTCTTTGTCGTGGTAGGCTTCGTAGAGTTCATCACCTTTGCACCAGCCGCATCTGTGTTTTTCCATAGCATAAAATTAACCATAAAATTGATACTGAAACGCTAAAAGGATTGAACGATATAGAGATAGATCGGCATGCCCAATGTGATATTGAACGGAAAGGTAATGGCCAACGCCATTGGTAGATATAGACTAGGATTAGCTTTCGGAGCGGCTAAGCGCATCGCTGCAGGAACAGCTATGTAAGACGCACTTGCCGCCAAGATGGCAAACAAAAAACGGTTGCCCTCGCTCTCGGTGAATGCCGAACTGATGATTGCAACCACAGAGCCGTTAATCAGCGGTATGATAATCGCGAAGAAAAATGCGAACCAACCTTTTTTCAAAAAATCGTTTAGTTTCTTGCCGCTCGTAATACCCATATCTAAAAGAAATACAGCCAAAAAGCCCTTAAAAATATCGGTTGTAAAAGGTTCTATACCCCTAGCTTGTTGGTCGCTTGCCAAAAAACCGATGATCAAACTTCCCATTATCAGTAATACACTGCCGTTGGTCAGCGAATGTTTTAATACGCTTTTTAAGTTTATAGATGATTTTTTGTCTTTCTGAAAGTACGACATCAACAATACGCCGATAATAATTGAAGGTGCCTCCATTAAGGCCATTACCGCGACCATATGCCCTCCGAACGGCATGTTCTCGATTTCAAGAAAAGAGACTGCCGTAACGAAGGTAACGGCGCTAACCGAACCGTAAGTAGCGGCGATGGCCCCTGAATTGGCCACGCTGAATTTTCTGCGTAGGATAAAGTAGGTATAAATGGGGACGAAAAGGGCAAGTAATACTCCGAATACCAAAGACCACAGAATCTCCATGTCAAAATCGCTGTGCGAAAGCTCAAGCCCTCCTTTAAAACCGATGGAGAACATAAGATAAAGGGAAATGAATTTCGAAGAATTTGGGGGTATTTCTAAGTCGCTTTTTAGCTGAACAGCAATAATACCAAGAAAGAAAAAAAGTAGGGCAGGGTTGGTAAGGTTATCCAATAAAAGGTGTAAATCCATTAAAAAAAGAGGGTTTGGTTAGTCTGGTGTGAGCGGGAAGGTTTTTGGTAAAAGTTGTTCGGCTTTTTAGTGGTACGTCGTATGCCCATAAAAAAAGGGGAACAGCTTAGTGCTGTTCCCCCATAACTCGTACAAGTAAAATGAGAGCTAAAATACCTGTAGCGGGTAATAGTTCGTCTAAGAAATTACTGCCAAAGTACATGGACAGGCAAAGAAAAATAAAAAAAAATGTTATTCCGAAATGCTGAATAATTTTTGTTCTTGTTAACGTGATTTGACTTTTTTTTGTTGGCATTGTCGTTTTTGGGTCCAATTAATCTTTATTTTTTTAAACTAGTTTTCGGCTACAGTAATTTCTAGCGTGCCTTTGATTTGAAGTTTTAGGCCCAACTCCCTCATTTTCCCAATAAATTCTTTTGCAACAATTTTTTCGTTTTCGAGTTCCTCTATTCGACCATTGTCATACGAGGTGGATTCGTTGCAATTGCCTTCGAGTAAGGATAGTCGCTTTAGTTTATGAAAGTTTATTTTTTCGTTTAGAAGTGAGTTGATTACATGTGCGGCCTCAGATGCCGTAAATTTTCCGTCTACCAATCGAATGGCTTGTTTTGTCTGTTTCACTGTTTCGAGTTCTTGAAGTTGCATTACGTTGTTTTTTATTGTTGCTATTTATTTCTAAAGGTTCTCCATTTAATTCACCTCATTTTCTTGTACAAAACTCTAAAATAAATTTCATTAATTTTTATTTATATTTTTTATTTCTTACATAAAAAATATTTATGCTAAAGTTAGTTGTTTAGTCTATTGGCCTTAAAAAGATATTCTAATTTAGGCTTCTTTCGATTGCCTCATTTTCTTAAGATTTATTTTTATAGCACCCTCTATTTGAAATTCATATCCTTCGTTCCGTGCTTTTAAGATTAAATCTTTTACCATGGCCCTAGCATGTTTTAGCTCTTCTATCCGTTCTTCAGAGGGTATCGTATTTGGGCTGTAACTTTCTTCAGTGCTCAGCATTTGAACAGTATGGAATTTAATTTTGTAGGCAAGCAGCGATAACAATACGTCAGCTGCCTCTATTGGGGAGAACGTTCCTTTGACCAACTGTACATTGTGCTGTGTTGCTGTATAATCACTTAATGCCATGGCGAATTATAATTGACTTTTTTCCAAAATTTTAGATAAAAACACACATGATAAGACCAACATATAGACTATCGGTTGGCTAATTTCGAACATGTCATTAACGGATAAGGCCAATATGCCAAGAGCAGCTGTCAATAATGTAATACTCATGATGAGCTGTAGTTTTGATGGTATCATTTTGTTATCCTTTAGGGTTTTGCGACTAGTCGGGATATGTCGTTTTTAAAACTATGGTATTCAGTTTTGAATGGTTTCATGCGTTTCCGGATCAACATTTGGAAAATTTAGAGCTTGACGCGGGCACCAAAGCCTTCGGGAATTGAATGGACAGGGGTCAACATTTTGTTTTCATAGGGCACTGTTTTCAACCAACTTGTAAACGAACGTTCTATGGGGAAGTTTGAATCGTTTGTAGTTAATAAAGTGTTCAATCGTTCTTGGGGTTTAAGAGTGGGATTGGTGTAGTGATATGAACCCACTAACGAAAGCGAGTTTAAATGCTTCGGAATATGGTTTACCAGAGATTCTTTTTTCAATACTTCTTCTTTATAAAATACTTCGACCTTCACAGAGACATCTACCATAGCTTCCATGGCTTCCCACTCGGATATATTTTGGGACTCTAGGTCAATCGAAAGTTGTACGTTTAAAAATTCTCCCGGAGGAAGTTGATTTGGCTGTGCGAATATTATCATCGGAAAAAGTAGTAAGGATAGTAAGGTTTTCATAACATTTAATTTTTTGTGGATGTCTTTTCGTTTTTATAAATTTACAACCTATATTGCATAAATTATTATATATATTTATTATAGAAAGCATTAATATATTTTATGAACTATACATTGCATCAATTACAAATATTTTTGAAGGTATCTCAGAATCAAAGTATTACAAAAGCTTCGGAAGAATTGCATCTAACGCAGCCAGCAGTATCCATTCAATTACGGAATTTTCAAGACCAGTTTTCGATTCCACTTACCGAAGTTGTGGGTAGAAAGCTTTTTATTACTGATTTTGGTAAGGAAATCGCAGAGGCGGCAGAGAAGGTTTTAAACGAGGTTCACGCAATCAATTACAAAACGTTATCGTATCAAGGAGAGCTTTCGGGGCGATTGAAGATATCCGTCGTTTCCACAGGAAAATATGTAATGCCCTATTTTTTATCAGATTTCATGAAACTTCATAAAGGGGTAGATTTGATAATGGATGTAACCAATAAAACAAGTGTTGTCGAGACCCTTGAACGAAACGAAGTCGATTTTGCAATGGTATCTGTTCTACCCAAAAAACTAAAGGTAGATAGTGTAGCGCTGATGGCGAATAAGCTCTACTTCGTAGGAAGTGCAGAAACTGAATTCGAGAAGCTACCATCAAAAAAGACGCTGTTCGAAGAATTACCTTTAATTTACAGAGAACAGGGTTCGGCGACTAGAAATGCAATGGAAAATTTTATATCAAAAAATAAACTCCCGGTTAGAAAAAAAATTGAATTGACCTCTAACGAGGCGGTAAAGCAAGCCGTGATATCAGGGCTAGGTTATTCGATTATGCCCCTTATAGGTATCAAGAATGAGCTGAAGAATAACGATTTGCAAATTATACCGGTAAAGGGCTTGCCTATAAGTACGACATGGAATTTGATATGGTTGAAAGCAAAAAAACTATCACCAGCTGCATCTGCTTATCTAGAATTTATAAATGCGGAAAAAAGCGATATAATAAATAAGAAGTTTGATTGGATTAATAATTTTTAACTTCGATTACTTAATAGATAGAAGATCGCTATTTATTGTACTATATAAGATAGTCCTGTTTTTTCTAAAATAGCTATTGCCATATTTTACTTACTATGTATTGTAGTAGCATTAAATGCAAAACCCTTCCTCAAAATGAGGAAGGGTTTATTTAACCTTATATTTTTAAAGAAAATTAACGACACCGGTATCCATGTCATAAACGGCCCCTTTAATATCTATTTCACCATTTTCCATCATTTTATTTAAGATTTGGCTTTCTTTCATGATTTTTTCAATAGTAATAAGAACGTTGTTTTCACTTACCTCATGAACCAATAATCTATTTTGGGAGCTTCTAGGGCCTTTTGCAACCGTAGACCTTTTTATGGCAGGTTTGATATTTTTGAGCATTCCTGTTATATGTCCCATTTCGGCTCCGTCGATTGCGGCATGAATGGCCCCACAATTTTCATGGCCTAAGACCAATATAAGCTTTGCACCTGCCACCTTGGTAGCAAATTCCATACTGCCAAGAATATCGTCGTTAACAAAGTTTCCGGCGACCCTGGCCACGAAGATGTCACCTATGCCCTTATCGAACACATCCTCAACCGGAACGCGACTATCTACACAGGATAATACGATAGCCTTTGGAAACTGTGCAGTGGCACTTTCTCTGATTTGAATGGAATGATCACGTGCTGTGAGATTACTTCGCACAAACCTTTCGTTTCCGGCTTTCAAGATATCAATCACTTGTTGCGGTGACAAGGCTGCTTGTTCTTCTTCTGTCAATACGGTCTCAACGCGTATTTGGCTCTTATTTATTTGAACTGTTTCAGATTCATTTTGCTGAGCATTTATTGCTGTTGAAAGGGTCAGCAAACCTACTAGTGTCATGACTTTTTTTCTCATAATGATTGTTTTTAAAATATTCAACAAAAATAGACAACAAAGACACATACGAAACTAATACTCTTCACAATTAATAGTTAAACTTTCAGTACACAATAGTATTACTATTATTTTTGTGAAACTATTTCATATTACAATTATATAATAACACATTAAAAACATGATTATGAAAAGAGAGCGGATTGAGTTATTTCCAGAAATCGAAAGTTTTAAGGTGACGCCCAATGAGAAGTATCCACTTCAGTTAAATGAATTCTTGCCAGGAAACATGTATAGAATAGGTCAGCCATCTAAAGATAACTATCAGTACATAATGCCTTTTATTGTTCCAGATATATTGACTGCAAAAGAATTAGATGCTTTTAAGGCAATACACGGTCTGATAATTAGGGTGACTAGCATTCTTCGAATGGTAAACGGAAAAAGAGTTGCGGTTCTAAGACACTACCAAGACCAACTGTTTCTCGGTGAATTCGAGAAAATCTTCGCACATGTTGATATGAGTATTGCTAGTCGAGAGATCACTCATCTCGACCTTGAAACTAAACGGAATTTGGAATCACTACTGAACAGTAAAACTTAGATTATAGAAAGAATGAAAAAACAAATTTCTGAATTTTTCCAAATCGGCCTAGGTGTTTTACTAGCAAGTCTTGGACTAAAGGTATTTTTGCTTCCAAATAATTTTTTAGATGGGGGCGTTACCGGTATTGCGATTCTTTTAAGCGAACTCTATGACCTGAATATCTCTATCGTTCTTGTTGCGGTAAGTATTCCTTTTTTGATAATGTCATGGTTTACGCTCTCAAGGCGAATAACCATAAAATCTATTTTGGCCATCGTAGCGTTGGCCGTAATGGTACATTTTGAAAACTTCTCTTCCGTCACGGACGATAAACTTCTGATTGCTATCTTCGGGGGCCTTTTCTTGGGCGCAGGAATAGGTTTGACCATAAAAAATGGTGCAGTATTAGACGGTTCCGAAGTGCTTGGGATTTTTGTCAATAAGAATTTTGGCTTTAGCATCGGTAAAGTAGTGCTTGGTTTCAATCTAGTTCTATTTGCCGTTACCGCTATCTCTATCTCATTCGAAACCGCCATGTATTCTACATTGACGTTTTTGGTGACGGCAAAAATTATCGATTTGACCATTGAAGGCTTTGAAGACTATGTAGGTCTAATGATCGTATCCGACAAATCGAAAGCAATCGAAAAAGGACTTATAAAAGTGATAAAGACTGGTACAACATTATATAAGGGTTCTAGGAGTTTCGGTAAAAGCGGTGCCAAGAACGAAAATGATTACATTCATACCGTAATAAATAGGATTGACATTCGTAGAACATACAATCTTATAGATACTATAGATAAAAATGCTTTCATTATTGAATTCGATGTTAACAATGTCAAGGGGGGAATACGCAAAGAATTATTCAAAAAAGAAAATATAAAAATGCTACTACCGGATTGGATTAATAAACCCTAAGCATTTTATGGCGGAAAGACTTACGTAGAAGTATGACATGGTATTTGATACAATAGCCTTAAAAAATTTGTCGCCTGTCTCACCTAACTATCTAGAGTTTATGAAGTTTAAAGAAGATTGAACAACCAAGATAGGCTTCGGCTTCATTCAGGTCTACCAACAGAATAGATTTAATGAACTAAACCTCCATAGTTTTTCGAAAAAGCTCTTCTGCTCTTTCTGGATCTATGTACACAATTGGTAGGCAATATAAACTTGGCATTTGTTGTGGGTATCTCGAAATGATAAGTTCATTGATTTTATTAAAGAGTAAAGACTTGGTCTTACCGATAATCAATGTCTGCACTTTACCGACAAGTTGCCCTGTTTCCTTATTTTTTTCATAAACTTTTTTCCTAGAAAGCATAGCATTAAATAGCAATTTTTTCTCTAGTAATACATCGATAATTTCAATTGCCTGTGCTCTTTGTTGAGTAATAATATGTACTAATATCATCTGTAGAAATTAATTTAAGTTGTGATTTAATTTAGATAAGCTACATGTTATCTTTTCCTTTTAGAGATTATATAGAATTAATGGGTATCCGTATCGGCATAAGCTCGATAAGTGCCGTTGAGGTAACCTTTGGAGCCATACGCACATTCGATTAAGAAAAGTATGAATGAGTCGCTGGCGTCCTTCATACCTTCATGAGAGCTATTTTCGACCAGATTACATTCGTGTTGCTCATAGTCTTGAGAAGAGTTTCTATCAGCTATTTTTTCATTCTTAAAATAGCATTCCACTATAAACCCTTCTTTTCTGGTGGTATCGCTGTCTTCGATAAGAGTTCTATGTTGCGAATGTATCATAGGCTTCGATTTTGGCTATCTTCTCGATAGTTTCAATATTTTTCGGGAAGTTCGTGTGTTTATTATCTTGTACTAACCATGAAAAAGTATTGTTATAATAACAGTATGTTTAAGGGTTCGTGGCAACTTTCAATCGGTCTTCTCTAGGTTCTATCTTTTCAAATATCCTTGTTAGTTTGAATTTCCGGATGGTTAAAGGGTATTACTTTTGCTCGTAAAGTCGTGAACAGTTCAAAAATTTTCCTACCGTCTTCTCTTCTTAAAACGATGTTTTGAATACCGTCAATACCTCTGTCCGAACTATCTACAATCAGCTTACTACCAAATATGTTGAAATAGTTGTTCATACCGTCCCAATCATTTAGTCCTCCCATAACTAACGTTAAATTATCAAGGGGAAACTTCACCATGCTGCCGTTCGGGCCATTATGGTATTCGATATTCTGATAGTTGTCGAACTTTAGCTGGAACAGATCTTGGGCATTAACAGAAAAACAAAAACTGGCAACTATTATATATAAGTATAGTTTTTCCATAATTTTTTTTATCTAATTTAGATAACTAATTTACTAAATAAAATGAAAATGGTAGTATTGCATCCGTTAAATAGATGTTAAACTATTAGGTATTAATAGTAATACTATTATATTTGCATTTCAAACATAAACAGCAAACCATGGAGCGCCTCTTGCAATCGGTCAAAATCGGAATCAACGAAAAGATTTACCTAAAAGATCCTGAATCATCAGATTTGGGAAAAAGAATCATTGAACACAGCATCTTAATGATAAATGAGATGGGTTTTGAGAGCTTTACCTTCAAAAAATTGGGCGCGAAAATTGGTTCAAATGAAAGTTCTATCTATCGTTATTTTGAAAATAAGCATAAACTATTACTTTATTTGACCTCATGGTATTGGGGCTGGTTGGAGTATCAATTGGTGTTTGCGACTAATGGTATTAGCAATCCATCGGAAAAATTGAACAAGACAATAGAGATAATGACCAGGGCTACAAAAGAAGATTCGGTTTTCTCTCATATCAATGAGGTTCTTTTGAATAAAATTGTTATCAACGAGTATTCTAAATCGTATCTTACGAAAGAAGTAGACACCGAAAACAAAGAAGGTTACTTTGTTATCTATAAAAGATTGGTAAATCGCATTAGTAAAATGATACAAGCGGTCGATTCGGATTATGCGTACCCATCAAGTCTAGCAAGTACAGTTTTGGAAGGATCGTTACATCAGCATTTTCTAAAATATCACTTTAGTTCGTTGACCGATTGCCATAATCAAGACGATCCTACAAATTATTTTCTTCAGTTGGTATTCTCATCACTTAATACATAAACGTAATGGCTAAAAATATTTTGACCGCTTGGCAGCGGCTTATGGGATTGCTGCGTCTAGATAAGAGGGATGTATTTCAGGTCTTTTACTACGCAATTTTTGCAGGCTTGGTGAATTTATCCTTGCCTTTGGGTATTCAGGCTATCATAAATTTGATACAGGGCGCCCAAGTAAGTACCTCTTGGATAGTTTTAGTGGTTTTGGTAACCCTAGGCGTTGCCTTTGTTGGCATTCTTCAGTTAATGCAGATACGTATTATTGAGAACGTACAGCAAAAAATCTTTACTAGGGCTTCCTTTGAATTTGCATATCGTTTCCCCAAAATTAAAATGAGCGAATTGAGGGATTATTATCCTCCGGAATTGGCAAACAGGTTTTTTGATATACTTAATGTGCAAAAAGGCTTGCCCAAACTTCTGATAGATTTTCCCGCGGCGCTGCTGCAGATTATATTCGGATTGCTATTGCTTTCGTTTTACCATCCCTTTTTTATAATTTATGGTATTTTATTGATTATTCTAATCTATGTCGTCTTCAAATTCACTGTTCAGAAGGGTCTAGAAACCAGTTTGGCAGAATCAAAGAGCAAATATAAGGTCGCTCACTGGATTCAAGAGGTGGCCAGGTGTATAATTAGTTTTAAGCTTTCGGGTAAAACCTCTCATGCACTTGATAAGAGCGATGCGCTCGTGGAAAAGTACTTGATTTCAAGGGAAAGCCATTTCAGAATTCTCGTTATACAGTTCATTCAAATGATAGGCTTTAAAGTTTTAGTAACGGCGGGATTATTGATTATCGGGGGGCTTTTAGTACTGAATCAAGAAATGAATATTGGCCAGTTCGTGGCTGCCGAAATTATTATTCTATTGGTAATCGCTTCGGTTGAAAAGCTGATATTAGGGTTAGAGTCTTTCTATGATGTGCTGACTTCTCTTGAAAAATTAGGCCAGGTTGTAGACAAGGAGCTTGAACCGCAAGATGGCGAGAAACCGTTTGGGCCAGACGAAAACTTTACTGTTGAACTGAATAATGTCAGTTATCATATTCCAAATAACGAGAGAAAGATTATAGATGGCATCTCACTGACCATTACGCCCACCTGTAGAATACTTTTACAAGGTCCTAATGGATCGGGAAAAACAACACTACTTAGATTAATTGCCGGCATAGTAGAACCCACTCAGGGCGATATTTATATTAATAATGTATCGTTGAAAGGATTACATCTAAACTACTATCGTGCTCATTTGGGCCAATCATTGACCGAAGAATCTCCTTTTGAGGGTACTTTGTTAGATAACATCACTTTTGGTGATGCTTCTATACCACGGGATGAAGTGTATTGGGCATTGGAAAAAACGGGACTTTCACAATTTGTGAAGGGTCAGGAAAATGGACTAAAAACAGTTATATATCCTGAAGGCAAGCAAATTTCGTATACTATTGCAAAGAAAATCGTTTTGGCTAGAAGTATTGTTCGACGGCCAAAGATGCTCATTCTTAAAGACCCATTAGATCAATTCGATGAAAACGAGGCGACGAGGGTTATGGACTTTCTCACTGATCCGGCCAACTCTTGGTCTCTGGTCGTGGTAAGCCAGAATACAGCATGGGTGAAGCGCTGCAGTAGAGTTTTGACATTGGAAAAAGGAAAACTAACAAGCGAAAAGTAAAACGATGTTAAACATAGCAAGAAATAGTTTAAATAAAACTGTAAAACTGGAGGGCTATAAGTCAACAGATCGAGTTTTTCATCAACGTTACTACAAGCATTTTAATCGTTTTTTGAAAGGATTTGGAATCGTAATGATAATTTTATTATTTCTCCCTTGGACTCAAAACGTCACGGGTAACGGCTTCCTGACTACGTTGAAGCCAGACCAACGCCCGCAGACTATACAATCACCAATTCCAGGCAGAATTGAAAAATGGTATGTGCAAGAAGGTGATTATGTCAAGAAAGGCGATACTATCTTGTTTATCTCTGAGATTAAAAACGAATATTTTGATCCAAATTTAGTAGAGCGTACAGGTGATCAGATTAGGGCAAAAAGCGCATCGGTTACTTCTTACGAAGGCAAAGTAAAAGCATTGCGTAATCAGATGTCATCTTTGGTGAATGAGCGTAGTTTGAAATTAGAACAGGCAAGAAATAAACTTTTACAGGCAAATCTGAAAGTGCAGAGCGATAGTATAGATTTAGAGGCGGCCAAAACGAATATAAGAATTGCTGAAAGGCAATATGAACGAGTTGTTCAGTTAGAGTCAGAAGGCTTAAAAGCCATAACCGATTTAGAAGAAAAACGACTTAAACTGCAAGAAACCCAAGCGAAATTAATATCCCAAGAAAATAAGTTACTTGCTGCTAAGAATGAAGTTCTCAATTCACGAGTTGAAATCAATCGCGTTCAAAATGAGTATACGAACAAGCTTTCGAAGGCCGAGAGTGATATGTTTACGGCACAATCCAGTCAGTTTGACTCTGAGGCGCAAGTAACAAAATTAGAGAATGAGTTCACTAATTATTCGATGCGTAATGATATGTATTACATACGTGCCCCACAAAATGGCTTTATTAATAAGGCGATTCAAGGTGGTCTCGGTCAAACATTTAAAGAAGGTGAGTCACTTGTAGGCATAATGCCCGCTGATATTGACATGGCAGTTGAGACTTTTGTGGAGCCACTGGATTTGCCCTTAATACATTTAGGTGAAAAAGTACGTGTTCAATTCGACGGATGGCCCGTTATAGTATTTAGCGGTTGGCCTAATGTTTCCTATGGAACATATGGCGGGGTTGTTGTTGCTGTAGAGACCTTTATTAGTGACAATGGTAAATATAGAATATTATTGGCTCCCGATCCTGATGATCACTCTTGGCCAGTAGAGCTTCGTGCAGGCTCAGGTGCCAATACCATTGCACTACTGGAAGATGTTCCAATTTGGTATGAACTATGGCGGCAATTGAACGGTTTTCCACCCAATTATTATCAGCCCGAAGGTGCGCAGGGAAAACCAGTAAAAAAATAAAATGCGGAAGTACCTAACATACATGTTGATTTTGTTCACGTTTTCGGTTGCCGGTCAGATACAAGATTCTATTTTACTGAGATTTAACGAATACTTGGGCTATGTCAAAAAGTACCACCCAATTGCAAAGCAAGCTGAGCTGACCTTAGGAATTGGCCAAGCCAATTTAATGAAGGCCCGAGGTGGGTTTGACCCGAAAATTGAAGTGGACTATGAACGAAAGGAGTTCAAAGGCAGTGAGTATTGGAATCGTCTTAACGCTGCTTTCAAAATACCTACTTGGTATGGTATTGAGTTGAAAGGGGCTTTCGAGCAGAACGATGGTGACTTTTTGAACGTAGATGAATCGTTGCCCTCCGAGGGTTTGTATAGTGCTGGTGTTTCGATGAGTCTGGGCCAAGGCCTTTGGATCAATGATCGGATGGCCACTTTGAAACAAGCGAAATTATTCAGAGAGCAGACCATGGCAGACCGTGATTTGTTGGTCAACCAAATACTTTATGATGCGGCATTGGCTTATTTCGATTGGTTACAGGCATTTAATGAGGCTACCATCTTTAAAGATTTTTTGGTAAATGCAGATATTCGTTTTCGGGGAATCAAAAGTAGAGCGGAGGCAGGCGATATTGCCGCAATCGATACTGTTGAAGCTAAAATTGCGGTGCAGTCTAGGGCATTGGGTTTAGAACAGGCCAAAGTCAAACTGATGAAGCGTTCATTAGAACTATCTAATTTTCTATGGATGAACGATAATATTCCGGTGGAGTTGCAACCTAATGTGATTCCGGATGTTGATATAAGTGGTGAAATCGATACCACTTTGGAAATTCTTGGAAGACCATTAGATGATTTCACCATTGAAAACCATCCGAAGTTATTGTCCTTAGGATATAAAATTGATGGATTGCGGGTAGAGAAAAACTTGAAGGCGAATAAACTGTTACCAAAGATAGATTTGGAATATAACTTCTTGACGGAAACTCCCGAACTTATTAATTCTTTAAATTCCCAGGAGTATAAAGGAGGAATGACTTTAGAATTGCCGCTGTTTTTGCGTAAAGAACGAGGCGATTTAAAATTGGCCAAATTTAAGCTTCGAGATGCCGAGTTCGCTTTGGATAATGCCCAAATTGAATTGAGAAATAAAATTGTAGCCCTTTATCGCGAGCTGGAGTCCTTTGAAACCCAGAACGTACTCATTGATGATATTGTTCAAAATTACAACACCTTGTTGACAGCCGAAGAACGTAAGTTTAGTTTTGGCGAGAGTTCATTGTTTTTGATAAATGCAAGGGAAAGCAAGCTTATTGATTCTCAGTTAAAACAAATCGAGGTCCAGAACAAGTTTTATACGGCCAAGGCAAAACTGTTCAACAGCTTAGCAGTGAATCCCGAGAATTTGTAAGGTTTTTATAACTATGCCTACCAATGCTACCTAAGTTACCAAAGTATGTTATTCGCTTTGGTAATTTTGCATCTTAAATCAGAAATTATGCAAAGTACTATCATAAATGCCATAGAAAGAACAACTCAAGAGTTAATCCAAGAAAGCTTCCCCAAGGCGATGTCATATACTGTCTATCGTGAATTGGTCGCACAACTTGCCCAAGAAGGTAAATCGACCGGCCCAGAGCAGACCGATGCTTTAGCCAATTATACCCAATTGAACGACCGCCGTATGAAGCGTTGGGACAAAACCCTGAAGTTCGATGAACAAGTTACAGATTCAATTAAAAGTTTAGAAAGACCCATTACATGGTTGGTGCTAACCGAAAGTTGGTGTGGCGATGCCTCGCCCGCATTACCTGTGATACAGAAGATTACGGAACTCAACCCGAATATCAGTTTGAAAATTATTTTGCGCGATGCTAATGTCGAATTGATGAACCGTTTTCTCACCAATGGGTCCATGTCGATTCCGAAAGTGATCAGTGTCGATAATGAGTCTGAAGAGGTAGTTTCAGAATGGGGCCCAAGACCAGAACCTGCAGCCGAACTAGTTCGAGACCATAAGGCAAAATACGGCAAATTGCTCCCTGAAATTAAAGAGGAAATACAACAATGGTACAATAAGGATAAGGGCCAGACAATGCTTAAAGAACTATTAGCGCGCCTTCCCCTGAAATAGATAGGTTATAGTACCTTTTTGGAAAGCTTTTGAATCTGAACTGAACTTAGCTTTAAGTGCGTATGCGATGGCATTGTCTACTAAGCAACCGTTCGAAGTACCTGAACTTCTGGCGTTGTAGTCGGCTTCGATGACGTTTCCTGAGGAATCTACTTCTATATTTACAACAACTTTTCCACCTTCGATACATGTATAAATGGGTGGTGGAAGTCTGTAATTGTTGCGATTTACTAAGGAGTAGGAGACTGAGGTACGACGCTTCGCAAGATTATTTGTAAACTCCTTTTTCTGTGCATCTTTCTCACCCAGTTTTTGTTTCGCTTCCTCACGTTTCTTTTTGAGTTCTTTTACACGTCCGGCATATTCCGAATCGGAAAGCAGGTCGTCTGTATTCTCACTTTCCCCTGCCGCCTTCTCTTCCATCAATTCTTCAAGCGTCTTTAGAGGTTCAGGATTGCCATAACTGGGCTTGGCGGTTTCGTTGTAAGCCATGTGGCTTTTAATCGGGTCCGCTTTCTCGATTTCTCGTTCAAGCTCTTCCTTCTTTTCCAATAACGCTTCAATATCCTCTTCTGCAAGAACCATTTCGACAAGATACTCGTCTTCCACTGCTTCTCCTCCCAGGTGAATATTGTAAAGACACAATATCACGATGGACATCGAAAAGAGTGTTATTAAGAGCGATAATTGTTTACGGTTCAGGCTCATAGTGCTATAACCACAATTTCTAAAAATTATTTTAATTATTCGTTGAACGGAAATCAAAAGAATCGATTTTTAGGTATCTCCTATTTTTCCGAGTAGTTTTTCCCCAAATTCATTGGGGCCAAGGGCATTATTTACGTTGTAATCACCTATTTTGGTTCTTCGAAGTTCGGATAAATGTCCGCCACTTTGCAATGATACCCCCAAATCGTGTGCCAAACTACGTATATAGGTGCCCTTACTGCAAACAACCCGAAATCGAATTTCCGGAAGCTGCATTCCGGTAATTTCAAATTCGGAAATAGTAACCGTTCTTTTCTTGATTTCGACCTCCAAACCCTCTCGTGCGTATTCGTACAATCGTTTGCCATCCTTTTTTAAAGCGGAAAAAATAGGCGGACGCTGTTCGATATTGCCAACAAAACCCCTAACTGCCGTTTCAAGCATTTCTTTTGAAATATGGGCGACGGGAAATGTCTTATCGATTTGGGTTTCCAGGTCATATGAAGGCGTGGTGGCCCCAAGCGTAATGGTTCCTGTATATTCTTTTGGCTGCCCCTGAAGTTCGTTGATTTTCTTCGTGAACTTTCCGGTGCAAATTAAAAGTAATCCAGTGGCCAATGGGTCTAACGTTCCCGCATGTCCTATTTTGATCTTCTTCAGCTCGAATTTCCTGCGGATTGCCCATTTCAATTTATTCACAGCCTGAAAAGACGACCAACCGAGGGGTTTGTCGATAAGTAGTAATTGTCCGTTTAGAAAATCTTCCTCGGTTCTCATAGTAATATCGATAAAAAATCTCGGCTATGGGGCTGCCCAGAACCCATAAGCGATGGCAATAAGGCCAACGATAAGACAGTAAATGGCAAAATAGGAGAGTTTACTTTTCTTGACCAATTGGATCATCCAGGTACATGCGGCGAGACCTGCAATAAATGCTGCGATAAATCCGGCACCTATGGCCATATTGTTCTCTCCACTAAAATTCAGCTCTCCGCTCATCAGGTCTTTCGTGATTTTTCCGAAGATCAACGGAACGACCATTAAGAACGAAAACCGGGCCGCTTTGGTCTTGTCAACACCTAAAAGCACCGAAGTTGATATGGTTGCGCCACTTCTAGAAATACCGGGGAGCATGGCAATGGCCTGTGAAACACCGACGATAAAAGCATTACGGAAGCTCACTTTTTTATCGGTGTCCTTGGCCTTATCAGCAAAATATAGCAGCACGGCCGTAATCAATAACATAAACCCAACAAAGCGAATATTGCCTCCGAAAAAAGCTTCTAGCTGCTCTTCAAAAAACAATCCTACGAAGACTGCAGGCAGCATTGATATGATAATTTTTAGGGAGAATTGCGTTTCTTCGTTCCATTTGAAGCTAAAAAGGCCTCGAAAGATTTCCCAGACATCCTTCCGAAAAACAACGAGTGTGCTCAATGCAGTAGCGAAATGTAAAATCACCGTAAATAAAAGGCTTTCTTCGGGGACGGAATTATCTCCTAAAATAGCCTTGCCCAATTCTAAATGTCCACTTGATGATACGGGTAGAAATTCGGTCAATCCTTGAATGATACCGAGAATGATGGCGTCTAAAATATCCAAACCTATTCTTTCTTCTTATGCGGATTCAACAAAATGGCATATATCTCGATGCCCAGACCAATAAGTACTAGGGTTGGAGCTAAACGTATTCTGCGAAAATTGAAGATATCTTCGTTGAACACATTGGGGTCATCACTACCGCCACCGCTCATAAGAATAAAGCCCAAGATGATAAAGGCAAGCCCAATAAACATGAATAGGTAATTCTTCTTCTGAAAAATAAATTCTTGCTGTGGTAGTTGGTTCGTTGGTTTCTGGTATTTTTTGCCCATACTGCAAATTTAACGAAGTTAAACGGAAAAAAGTTTATCAGTTAAGAAGTTTATAGCTTCAGGATTTCGAAGGAAATGGGTGTGACTTTTTTGGAATTTGGAATTTGTTTTTATAATTTTTTATACCGTCTAATGTCTAGGTTCAATAATACAATTCATCCGTTCGCAAATTCAAAAATCGTTGTGTAGCGAAGAACGTGCTGACGAGCGATATTAGAATGCCCAAAATAAAAATAGCGCCAAAAATAACGACTAGTACATCGACATCATCGAAAAGTTGTAGTTCCGGAAAATTCTTGTCCAAATAAAATAAGGCTCCTGCCAGAGCTGTCATCGCCAGAACCGCCCCGAGCATGCCCAGTTTTATGTTCGTCCAAATAAACGGCCTGCGTATGAAGGTTTTTGTAGCACCCACCATTTGCATCGTTTTTATAATAAAGCGTTTGGAATAGATCGAAAGGCGAATCGAGCTATTGATCAACAGAAACGCTATGAAGGTAAAGATGCCGCTGGCCACCAAGATCCAGAAACTTATTTTTTTTACGTTTTCGCTCAAGAGGCCAACGAGTGGTTTATCGTAACTGACTTCTTCGATATAGGCCTTTTCCGAGAGTCCGTCTGCAATTTCTTCGATTTGTTCGGGGGTTACAAAATCGGCCTTGAGCTGTACATCAATAGAATTTTTTAGCGGGTTATAGCCTAGAAAATCCTGAAAATCTTCACCGATTTCTTCGCTATGCTGTTCTGCTGCTTCCTCTTTCGAAACATAGGTGGCGGTTTTAGTGTGTTCTGCCTGTAAAAGGCTCTGTTGAAGTTGGTCGATTTCCGACTGTTTGGCATCGTCCTTTAGAAAAATTGAGATGGTAATCTGCTCTTTAAAATGGTCGGCCATCTTCTTGGTGTTGAGTATCAAAAGGCCTAGAATACCCAACAAAAAAAGTACAAGCCCGATGCTCAATACTACCGAAAAGTAGGAGGATATTAGTTTTTGTTTTTGGTACTGTTCGAAAGATTTGCCCATAAGACGAAATGAGGTGATAAAGTTAGGAAAGTAATTTAAATAAGTGCTGCATCTATGTTAATCAATAAAATACTACCGCTTTAGAGTAAAATGACCGCTAAACTTTACGTTATCTACGATGATAAGATACCAATAATCGGAAGATGGCACCGAACGGTTGTCAACGGTGCCATCCCATTCAAAAGACTTGTTGTTTGTGCTTGCTAATAGTGTTCCAAAGCGATCAAAAATACTAATATTTACAGCCTTAAAGAGCTCAAGGCCTTGTAATACAAAGGTATCGTTGGCACCATCTCCGTTTGGGGTAAAAAATTTAGGGATTACAAAATGATGAAATTCCTGCTGAACTGGGGCGCAGGCATTCGTGGCACGAACGTGAATTGTATATAACCCTCCTTGTATGTTTTCAAAAATTGGGCTCTTTTGAAAAGAACCATTGTCCAACGCGTATTCAAATTCACCGGAGGGGTCGGTGGTGACCACAATATTTTCGGAATCTGAAATGACCCTACTTATTTCGGGCAGATCGATTTGTTCCAATACGATGGTCTTGAGAGCGGAACAGCCGTTGGTATTGGTCAAGGTCACTGTATAGGTTCCCTGTGAGACAACACTAATTGTTTCCGTTGTTTCACCAGTATTCCAGACATAGTTTAGGCCATCGTTACCGGCCGATAAAATAGTAGTTTCATCTTCGCAAAATTGTTGGTTCTCGTCGAACGTAACCGGAATTTCATATTGGGTATACATTATGGGTGTCCGGTTCGAAGAAGTGCATTCTGCACGACGGGAGACGGCTTCGGCATAATACGTGCCGGGATTTTCGGGAGAGAACGAACTGCTGTCTTCCAGAAGTAAGTTGCCATCAACCTCGGCATCGTACCAGTTTACCTTATGTTCACTAGGAACGGAAACCGTCAGAGATGGAATTTCATTCGCGCAAAGTGTTACATCTTCATTTTTAGTGGGTGGCATGGGTGTAGGAAGGAATAGCACTTCAAAGACTTCGGAAAGTACATTGCAAAGTGAATTAGATACATTGATAGGGTCTTCGGCCACTTTGACACGGTACGAAGTAGAAGAAGTTAATAAGGGGGTAGTATATGTTGCCGAGGTTTCACTCAGAATATCGGTCCAGTTGAGGCCATTCACACTTTGCTGCCATTGATAGGCATGTTCGGTAAATATCGAAAAATCGGGAGTAGCGGTCAGCGTGGTGCTGATTGGTCCATTATTTTCGCAGTGTGAGATAGAAGTTTTGTTCTCACTATCGGTAATCGAAATAAAATCACCGCACGTTTTGAATACGATATCGTCGATGCCAAGATCGTTTCCGCATCCTCCGTTGCCATTGTTTATCATCTTTAAAATCACCGAAGTTTGGTTTGGGAATGTTTTGAATACCAGTCCAAAGCTTTTCCAAATCGGCGTGGCGGTTCCGAACAATTGCCCGGTATCGCCCGAGGCCAGTAGTTCGGTATCGGTATCGTCCCATATTTGAAATTTCACGTTGATCGGTATTATGTTTTCTGCACAAGCACTTGTTGTCATCGCCATATTTAACAACCAGGCGGAGAACTCGTACGAGGTATTCTCACATAGGCCGGTAATCTCCCTTCTATAAAAGCGATCTGCTTCATGACTGGCGTTGACAATTAGCATTTTACCGTTACTATCATTCGGGGTGTGGTCTTGTGTACTGTGCCAATCAAAATAATTCGTTGTGCTTGAAATGGTGTAGCTACCGTCCGAAGGGGTGCCTGTTGTAAAGTTGTACGTTGTCGTTCCGGCAGCCAGAGCGGGCCCATCTGTAGTCCCTGAACCGAAGTTTTCTACAAAAATAGGATCTCCCGAATTTCCGGAACAGAATCCCAACTGTGCAGCCATTTCCTGAATCGAAAAAAGGAGTACAATACCCAGTACGATTTTTGTATTTCTAAAAGAGGTTCCCAAGCAAAAGAATTCGATTGGGCAAGGTAAGACTATATTTCCCCCTTTCCCATAATAAACTTATTTTTGCCCGACATAGAAAAGAAAGACAGCAGATGCAATACGATTTCAGGAAAATAGAGGAAAAATGGCAGCAGTACTGGGCGCAACACCAAACGTTTAGGGCGGAAAACCATTCAGAAAAGGAGAAATTCTATGTGTTGGATATGTTCCCTTATCCCTCCGGTGCCGGATTGCATGTAGGGCATCCGTTGGGCTATATCGCCAGTGATATCTATGCCCGTTACAAAAGGCATAAAGGGTTTAATGTTTTGCATCCGCAGGGCTATGATTCTTTTGGATTACCTGCTGAACAATATGCGATTCAGACGGGACAACACCCAGCGATTACCACGGAGGCAAATATAAAAACCTACAGGCGGCAGCTAGATCAACTAGGTTTTTCGTTTGATTGGAGCCGTGAAGTCCGTACTTCCGACCCGAAATATTACAAATGGACGCAGTGGATTTTTATTCAACTTTTTAATTCGTGGTACAATACGGATACGGATAGGGCAGAAGACATCGTACAATTGGTTTCCATTTTTGAGAAGGAAGGGAATAGTACTATCAAGGCTGTTTGTGATGAGGATATTCCAGAATTTTCTGCTTTGGAGTGGCAGCAGTATTCTTCAAAGGAAAGACAGCAAATTCTTTTGAAATATCGTCTGACCTATTTGGCGGAAAGCGAAGTCAACTGGGTTCCGGCCTTGGGAACGGTTTTAGCGAACGATGAAATCGTAAACGGCGTTTCCGAAAGGGGCGGTCACCCTGTTATTCGTAAAAAAATGACGCAATGGAGCATGCGTATCACCGCTTACGCCCAACGTTTATTAGATGGCTTAAATAAAATCGACTGGCCGCAGCCCTTAAAAGATTCACAAACCAACTGGATTGGTAGATCTCAGGGGGCATCTGTAACCTTCCATATGGCCACTGCGAGCGGCGCAGTCGAGAATAAACATGCTATAGAAGTCTTCACCACCCGCCCGGACACCATCTTCGGCGCAAGCTTTATGACCCTTGCCCCGGAACACGAATTGGTCGCAAAAATTACCACTCCCGAGCAAAAGGCGAAGGTCGATGCCTATATCGAAGCTACTGCGAAACGCTCGGAAAGAGACCGTATGGCCGATGTAAAAACGATTTCTGGTGCTTTTACGGGCGCCTATGCTGAGCACCCTTTTTCCAAAGCGCCTGTTCCGATTTGGATTGGTGATTATGTGTTGGCAGGCTATGGCACAGGGGCTGTGATGTCGGTTCCGTGCGGGGATCAGCGGGACTATGATTTTGCAAAACACTTTGGAATCGATATCTCCAATATTTTTGAAGGCGTCGATATCTCAGAGGAGGCTTTCGCCGATAAGGAAAAGACTATCATCGCCAATTCCGATTTCTTAGATGGACTGACCTACAAGGAAGCCACTAAAATAGCGATTGCCGAACTCGAAAAAATTGGCCAAGGTAAAGGTAAGATCAACTACCGTCTACGCGATGCCGTTTTTAGCCGACAGCGTTATTGGGGCGAACCTTTTCCGGTGTATTATGATGTGAATGGTATGCCACAGATGTTGGAAGAAAAATTTCTTCCTTTGGAATTGCCGGAAGTAGATAAGTATTTACCCACGGAAGCCGGAGACCCTCCTTTAGGCAATGCCAAAGAATGGTATTGGTTGCAGTATGGAAGTGAAGGAAAAGTAGTCTCAAAAGAAGAATTCGAAAATTCCTCCCCTTCGGGGAGGCTAGGAGGGGACTTAGAGCTCAACACCATGCCCGGCTGGGCCGGAAGTTCCCAGTACTTCAACCGCTATATGGATCCCCAAAATGAAGATGCTGTTTTCTCCCAAGAGGCCATCAACTATTGGCAAGATGTGGACTTGTACATCGGTGGTAGCGAACATGCTACAGGGCATTTATTGTACTCCCGATTTTGGCAAAAGTTTATGTTTGACAAGGGTTTGGTGCCCAAAGATGAGTTTGCCAAAAAGTTGATTAATCAGGGGATGATTACGGGGACGAGTGCTTTTGTTTATTTAGTTGAACCGATATTTTTTAATAGAGGAAAAGAAAATAATACAGTTGCAGAAGTCCCTTGGCACTTTAAAACGGTAATGTCATTTTCTTTAATTCATAATAAGAATCCGAAAGAGCTATATGACCAAATACAGTTTAATGATGAAAAGTTGGAGGAAGAATTTTTGGAAGAGTGCTCAAAACAGGGAATTGATTTGGTGAATAAGCTTAAGATAGGAGGTTTCTTTGCCGTGAAAAGACGAATTCCTATTCATTTATTGAAAGGTACAAGTGATGAATTAAATTTAGAGCTTTTTAAAGTTGAACAAGGATATAAAGATTTAGTAAAAGCAAAATATATTTTAGATGAAGGTAAGTATATAGTCTCCCGAGAGGTCGAAAAAATGTCCAAATCCAAATATAATGTTGTCAATCCTGATGATATTGTTTTAGATTATGGAGCAGACAGCTTACGCTTGTACGAAATGTTCCTTGGCCCCTTAGAGCAGTCTAAACCTTGGAATACGGCGGGAATTACAGGGGTACACAGTTTTTTAAAAAAATTATGGCGGCTTTACCACTCCGGTCCTAATGGTGGATTTGTCGCGAACGACTCCCCCCTTGAGGGCGACGCAGCGACCACTGTAGGCGAGGCGAGGCAGGTCGTGGGTATTGGTTCCGAGCCTTCAGCTGAAAACTTGAAGTCTTTACACAAAACCATTAAAAAAGTAGAAGAAGACATCGCGAACTTTAGTTTCAATACATCTGTCTCCACCTTTATGATCTGTATCAATGAACTGACCGCTCAAAAATGTAGCAGCCGGGCTATTTTAGAACCTTTGGCTATTTTGGTATCGTCATACGCGCCCCATATTGCCGAAGAGCTTTGGGAAAAACTTGGGCATACCGAATCGATTTCCGAAGCGCCCTTCCCAAAATTCGAGAAGAAATATTTGGTGGAGAGCAGTAAAGAATATCCGATTTCCTTTAACGGAAAAATGCGCTTTACGTTAGAACTTCCATTAGATATGGGCAAAGACGAAATCGAATCGACGGTAATGGCCCATGAAAAGACCCAACAGCAATTGCAGGGCAGAACGCCGAAGAAGGTCATCGTGGTGCCCGGTAAAATCGTGAACATCGTCGGCTGATCAAATTGCGAGGAGCTAAACGAATGGTACAATAAATCACGAAATGGATACGGAGACGCGGCAATCTTTTTTAGTACTTCTAAAAGTCCGAAGATTTCTATACTCAGTCCGTGCTGATAAACCGTTCAGAGACATTTTGGCAGAAATGATGGTTCTTATTGCCAATAGTTACAATGGCGGGGTTTTTGCTTTCCCAAAGGTAGATTTTCTAATGAAAAAGGAATCTTTAGTATCTTTAAATAAATTTTAAAAACAGAAAGGCTATGATGGGTTATTATATATTGATAGGGGCTATTGCTCTGGTAAGTTGGCTGGTAAGCAGAAAGCTTAAGAGCAAGTTCAAGTATTATTCAAAAGTGCACTTGCGTAATGGCATGAGCGGTGCTGAAATTGCGGAAAAAATGTTGGCCGACCATGGTATTCGCGATGTAAAAGTCGTTTCTGCGGCCGGGATGCTTACCGACCACTACAATCCAGCAAACAAGACGGTAAACCTTAGTGAAGGGGTCTATAATCAACGCAATGCCTCTGCGGCGGCAGTTGCGGCACATGAATGTGGCCATGCAGTGCAGCATGCCCAAGCGTATGAATGGTTGACCCTGCGCTCAAAATTGGTCCCCGTAGTAAGTGTTACATCAAGCATGTCTATGTGGGTCGTTTTTGGCGGACTCATGTTGGGCGCCGCTGCCGGTGTAGGTTTTGGTTACTGGGTCGCCGTAGCCGGATTGGTTATGATGGGGTTGGCAACCTTGTTCAGCTTTATAACACTACCGGTAGAATACGATGCAAGTAACCGTGCTTTGGTGTGGTTGAAAGCTAAAAATGTGGTGACTCCAGAAGAATACAAAGGTTCAGAAGATGCTTTAAAGTGGGCGGCCCGTACCTATCTGGTCGCAGCGATAGGTTCTTTGGCTACGCTTGTGTATTGGGGCCTTCAGGTTTTAGGAGGACGAGATTAAAAAATAGAAATCTAGATATCAGAAACCTGTCGCCGATTCTTTTGTGGGCAGGTTTTTGTTTTTTATATAATTATGTCCGAAGAAACTGAAGTACGACTCGCGACCATCGATGACCTTTCCGCTCTGGAGGAAGTCGGAGATCGACTGTTTGACTATTCGATTAAAAGGAATAGAGCAGAGGAGTTTTTAAACGACACAGGGCATCATTTGACTGTGGCATATAACAAGGGTAAAGTAATAGGGATGGCTTCGGGATTGCATCACGTGCACCCCGATAAAGACCCTGCACTCTTTATTGATGAAGTAGGTGTTTTGGAAGAGTTTCTGGGAAAAGGTTTAGGTAGAAAACTGGTTCACCATTTATGTGAATACGGAAAGGAATTGAGTTGTAATGTGGCATGGGTCATGACCGAAAACACCAATATAGCGGCCAGAATGGCGTATTCAAAAGCAGAAGGTGTTGAAGATAAGGGAAGTTTTGTATTGATGGAGTTCACCTAAGAGGCCTTTCTAAGAGAAGCTGAAGACAACATCTTTTTTTCGAATTAACCGCATCGGCGCTGAATTGTCAATTTTGGTAAGTTCGTAGGCCTCATAAACCGACTTTCCCCTAATGAGAAAACCGTAGAACCAGTCTTCCCATTCGATTGCTTCTTCGGTCATAATTGTCGTGTCGGAAGTTATCATCGTAGCAATATGGCTTACTTCAACAGCGAGCAGTAGCGCATCGCAGGTGGCCAAGACCACCAAAGAAGTGTTTGATTCGGTCAATAAATTTGAGAAACGTTTTGCGGAAATCTTATCTACAGCATTGGCACCGGTATCTGTATTCGAGTCGATCGTACTGAAAATTAAATCTCCATTCTCATGGTCTACGCCTAGAACGAGGTGAATAATGTCAAAGTCGTCGTCGTACAGAAGGTTGATCAGACTCTTTGAAGTAAGGTCGTTTTTGACCAAGACCGAACCAGGAAATTTACTCTCCAAAATGGCAACATCCAAATCGAAGCCGAACTGTGAATACTGTTTGCTAGCACCACAAAGTATTCTTGGATTTTTAATTTTATGTACAGCCCTCCTATTTTCAATGTAATTGGCCTCCAAAGTCCGCACCTCGGAAATAATTTCTGTATATTTTATTTCAGGGGTATTATCCTCTAACAGATTGGCAACACCATCAAAGAGTTTCAATAAATGTGCTATGTTGTTTATTTCGATTGCCTGAAACAAGTTCAGTGGAATCGGAAGGTCAATAAGTGTTAAACCAGAATGGCAAACCGGAATCACCGGAATTTCGCGTATCCAACCTGCACCTGCTTCGAAATTGATCCAAGGGCGACCTAACGATTCTGGACTTACCAAGACAATAAGTAGTTGGGTGCTTTTTAGTGAATCACTGACCTCATCAAGCCAATTTTCACCGGCCTTGATTGTGGATAGATCAGAAGACACAAAAATATCCAGTGCTTCGGGGAAACCCCCGAAGAGATATCTTTTTATTAGTTGAGCCATTTCGGACTCTTTTGAAGTATGACTAACGAATATTTCTAGTTTAGCCAATTGAATGTGGGTCTAAGAGATTGCTATAAAACAAGATAAGCTATTAATCGCGTAAGACAAAACTTAACTTCTTTGTTGAGTACAAAGAAATTATTCGTGTTAGATCGTAATCTGCCGATCGATCTGTTGTGCCAACGAGATAAAAGTTTCCGTTCGCGATATCCCTTCGATCTGCTGAATTTCCCTATTAAGTACCTGCATGAGGTGCTCATTGTCACGGCACAGCACCTTAATGAGAATTGACCAATTACCAGTAGTGTAATGGCATTCTAATACTTCAGGAATCTTTTCCAGTTGTTTTACCGCAACGGGGTTGCTCATGGCCTTATCAAGATAAATACCGATGTAAGCCATGGTGGTATAGCCCATTACTTTTGGGTTGATAATGAATTTTGAGCCTGCTAAAAGTCCCGATGCTTCCAGTTTTCTGAGACGCTGGTGAATGGCTGCTCCCGAAATCCCGATATTTCGTGCGATTTCAAGAATAGGCTTTCGGGCATCGCCCATTAAAAATCTTAGGATTTTTTTGTCGATACCGTCAATTTTCACTTTTTCGTTACGCGATTTCATGTTTTCTGTTTCGGATTGATGGTAAAAGTAGGAAATTACCATGAAATTGAATGCGCTCTAGGAGGTGTTCGTTCCCCAGCTAGGGTGAGGTAATTTTACAATCTTTTTCTGCCAATTTCAGCTTGCCACCGAATCTGGATTATACCCCAGATACGGTACTTCATATTCCTTAAAACTAATGCCATAGTCTTGCAGTTCGGATAGTATCGGTGTGTAAACCTCTTTTTGAATAGGAATTTGTACCCCAGGGGTTACAATTTTCTTGTTTAAGATCGCCAATGTGGCTATCGCAACGGGCAGCCCCACGGTTTTCGCCATAGCAGTATGGGTGCGATTTTCTCCCGTAACTACCATATTTGCATCTATTTGTAACTTTTTGCCGTTGAGTTCGTACCCGAATTTATGGTACATCACGATCATATCCTTATCGTTGTCATCAAGAGTCCAACTTTCTTCTAAAACCTGTTGTAGCATTTGGGCGGGCGTGGCATTTTTTAAGGAAATGACCTTTTGGGCATCGAAAAGGTTCAATTCCAAGAGTTTTTCCCACATAATATCGTCTTGATCGATTTTAAGGTAGTGCCGTAATTTTAGCTCAACGGAATCGGTAGGGGAATAGGGAAGGAACAGATTGGTAAATTCCCGGTACGACATCCCTTCAGAATCTTCAATGGTATAGCTATCATCGGTCAGGCCCAATTGCACGAACATATTCCAAGCTTTTGAAAAACCTACTCTGCGCATGGTACCGCGATATAGGGTGAGCGCGTCTTGAAGTCCATAGGCTTCCCGATAATTCAGCGAATCTCGGTTAGCGTAGCCTTCGAACCTTCCGTAACCTTCGATGTTAAAGAACTCGGTTCGCCGGAACAGTTTATGGTAAGGAATGTATTTATAGTTGCCTTCCTGTATAAATTTTGCAGCTCCGCCTTGGCCTGCCACTACTACGTTTCTAGGGTTCCATGTGAATTTGTAGTTCCAGAGATTGTTATCGCTTTCAGGCGCCACCAAACCACCTGTAAAAGATTCGAACAACAACATGTTGCCCCCTGCGTCGCGAATACGGTCAATAATCTGCATGGCACTCATATGGTCGATACCGGGATCAAGTCCAATTTCGTTCATGAAAACCAAGCCTTTGGCTTTGACAATTGAGTTTAGAGCCATTAATTCTTCGCTGACGTAGGATGCAGTAACCAAATGCTTATCAAAAGCAGCACAATCTTTGGCCACTTGTATATGCAAACTGGCAGGAAGCATTGAAACCACGATATCACAGCCTTGTACTAGTTTTCTGCGGGCTTCGTCATTGAAGATATCCAATTTTAGTACCGAGCACGCCTCGTGGTTTTTAATCGATTCCGCTATGGTCTCGGGATGTAGATCGCCAATAGTCAAATGTAGATGCTCCGATTGGGCCTTTTCCAGAAAATAATCGAGGAGGCAGGAAGTCGATTTTCCGGCTCCGACAACAAGAATTTTATGCGGCATTTAGTTTTGTACTTTTAAGGAAGCGCAGATGACTCCAGTAGTTAATAACAAATATTTCAAAACAGGCTCTAAGGTATCAATTGTTACATTTATAAAAAAATCAAAGGTTTAAGTTATGAACAAAACAATTTTCTTGACAGGAATTCTATTTGGGGCATTGGCTGTACTATTTGGTGCTTTCGGGGCGCACGGATTGGAAAAGTTAGTAGATGCCGATGCCATACAAACGTTTGAAACGGGCGTGAGATATCAAATGTACCATGCTCTTTTTTTGTTGGTATTGGGAAGCCTACAACAATTGCCCGAACAACGTAAAAAATCGATATTTTATTTAATTGTTGTGGGAATAGTGTTCTTTTCCTTCTCTATTTACGTTTTGGCTATCAATGCGCTAACTCATTTTGATTTCAAGGTCATCGGATTCTTGACGCCCATCGGGGGTACACTTCTTATTTTTGGATGGAGTCTGTTCGGATATCGGGTTTACAAACAATGCGACTAATAAATTATTATTTATAGGTATTAAAATATATTAATTTGATAATTTTGAAGCGTAAAAAGACACATTTAATGAATAATTCGGAAAAAGCAAAGAATTACATTTCCTTAAAATCATACGGAATTAACCATGAAAATCTAAATTATCAGCTATCTCCTTCTGAGTTGCATGCCATCACTTTGGAAAAGGGGATGGGTAAGGAAGCTTCATCGGGGGCTTTGGCGATACATACTGGAGAGTTTACCGGCCGATCGCCAAAAGATCGCTTTATCGTTAAGGACGCCGTTACCGAAGACAAGATTTGGTGGGGCGATATCAACATCCCTTTCCAGTCCGAAAAATTCGACGCGCTCTACGATAAGGTGATTGCCTATCTTAATGAGAAGGAGCTCTACGTTCGCGATTGTTATGCCTGTTCCGATCATAATTACCGAATGGATATACGCGTAGTCAACGAATACCCATGGTCAAATCATTTCGCGTACAATATGTTCATTCGACCTACAGAAGAAGAATTGAAAAACTTCGAACCGGAATGGACTGTTATCAACGCACCAGGGTTTATGGCAGATGCTGAAGTTGATGGCACACGTCAACACAACTTCGCGATTTTGAACTTTACCAAGAAAATTGCTCTGATAGGGGGTACGGGCTATACGGGCGAGATTAAAAAAGGTATATTCTCGGCGCTGAATTTTATCCTTCCTGTTGAGAAAAATACGATGCCCATGCACTGTTCGTCCAATGTGGGGGCAACTGGCGATACCGCTATATTTTTTGGGCTTTCCGGTACCGGAAAGACAACCCTGTCCACCGATTCATCCCGCAAATTGATCGGTGACGATGAACACGGTTGGAACAATGAAAACGCCGTTTTTAATTTTGAGGGAGGTTGCTATGCCAAGGTCATTAATTTATCCCAAGAAAATGAACCCGAAATCTATGGGGCCATCAAAAAAGGAGCGATTTTAGAGAATGTCATTATGGATGATAAAGGCAATGTAGATTTTGCCGATACTTCAATAACCCAGAATACGCGCGTAAGCTATCCTATCTACCACATTGAAAACGTACAAAGACCATCGATCGGAAAAAATCCGAAAAATATTTTCTTTTTGACGGCGGATGCTTTTGGGGTACTACCACCGATTTCGAAATTGACGCCTAGCCAAGCGGCCTACCACTTTATTTCGGGCTATACTGCGAAAGTAGCGGGTACTGAGGCGGGAGTGGTAGAACCTGTTCCTTCTTTTTCCGCGTGTTTCGGGGCACCTTTTATGCCCTTGCATCCTGCTAAATATGCCGAAATGCTGAGTAAAAAAATGAAAGATGCAAGGGTGAACGTCTGGTTGGTTAATACCGGATGGACCGGAGGCCCTTACGGCATTGGCACACGAATGAAACTCAAATACACACGAGCCATGATTAATGCCGTGTTAAATGGAGACTTGGGTCTTTATGACTATGATCATTATCACATTCATTCGGTTTTCGGTGTGGCCCAACCAAGGGAATGCCCTGGGGTGCCGACCAGCGTTTTGAGTCCCAGAACTACCTGGAACGATGATAAGGCCTATTACACGACAGCGTTCAAACTGACTAATGCGTTTCGGGAAAATTTCAAAAAATTCGAAGCCTATGCCAGTGAGGAAATACGTCGTGGCGGACCGCAGCGGTACGCTTTCTGATCCGTCATTGCGAGTTACTTCTTATTGAACGTAGTAATATACTTTTGAAGGGCCATGGTCATGGACGGTGTCTCCGGTGTAGGCGCTGTTATGTCAATTCGAAGTCCTGCGTTGGTTGCGGCATTTACGGTAGAATTGCCGAATACGGCAATACGGGTATCGTTTTGCTCGAAATCGGGAAAGTTCTGCAGCAACGACTCTATTCCAGAAGGGCTAAAGAAAACCAATATATCGTAGTAAACGTCCCTTAGGTCGGAAAGGTCACTAATGACGGTTTTATAAAATACACCTCTCTTCCAATTAATGTCTAAACCGTTCAGGATTTCAGGTATGGTTTCCTTTAGGGCATCGGAAGAAGGTAGGAGAAATTTTTCGCTCTTGTATTTTTTGAAAAGGGGTACCAATTCTTGAAAATTTCTTTTGCCTACGTAAATCTTACGTTTGCGATAGACTACATATTTCTGAAGATAGTAGGCAACTGCTTCCGACTGACAGAAGTATTTCATCGTGTCGGGCACTTTAAAACGCATTTCCTCTGCAATTCTAAAAAAATGGTCAACAGCATTTCGGCTGGTCAATATAATAGCAGTATAGTTTTTAAGGTCAATTTTTTGCTGACGTACATCTTTTGCATCAACCGCCTCGACATGAATGAACGGTCTGAAATCAACCTTAACTTTTTCCTTGTCAATAAGTCTTGAATAGGGCGAGTTCTCCATTTTCGGCTCTGGCTGTGAAACCAAAATCGTCTTTATTTTCATATAGTCCAATTATTGTTTGAGATAACTGCCGATAATAATAAACGGGGAAATTTCAAGAGCGCAAAGGTACAAAATAAAATAGAAAAAATAGTTGGTAATGAATTTTTGATGATTCCTCAACACGGTGACCCAACCGATTATATTAATCAAGAGAATTAGGAAAATTGCAACGAAAACTACAATTTTTGAGTCTTTCATGACATAGACCAAAACCATATTCACAACGAACATGATAAGGCCGCTGTAGTTCAGATATGATAATTTTTTAAAGATAAGCTCGCCGATTGCCTTTCCCGACCCGAATATAAAACCGTTACCCAATTGCAGGACCACTTTAAGAAAAATAAACAGTAAAATACAGCCCAATATTATGGGGAAAATAAAGAGATGCTCTTCTTCAGTGGTTGAGACTAGTATTTTTCTGGCCAGAAATACAAAAAGGGCAAAGTTGATAATTTGAAAAATGGTAAAGAAAATATGGAACCAATTTATCAGTTTTTCCTTTTTATTGTACATAAAAATGTACTTGTTGTTAAAAGGTAGAATTATGAAATTCAGAAAACGGCCGTAGAACATGCTTTTGGCAAGTACCAAGAATATAAGACTCGAAAGCAATATAATCGTTATCCAATCGGCGGTATCGGCGGTTCTTAAAATAGGCTCCATTACTTGAATTTGGTATTTTTTCCGTTAATTCCGAAACGCATTCCATTTTCTGAGATGCCAATTCTAAAATAACGTGGGTCTTTCATTTTTGTTGTTGGAAATTTAAAGGTAAAGGTTACCGTATCATTTGCCGGTAAGGCAGAAATCTTTGCGTCGACTGGTTTAGGTATAATCAACCGCTTGTCCTTTACAATCTTAAAATCGGTCATGTATGCGACATTGAATTTCAGTTTTTCGAGATCTATCGCTTCGTTATACGGATTATATAGCTTAAAAGTCTGTCTTTTTTCAAAATCTAAAGTGGCAGGACCATCAAAAAGGGTTCTCAGTTTTCTAAAAGACTCGAAGTCATCAATGCGCATGCCATAGTATTGGCTGCCATCGTCTTTCGTCATATTAAGGTCATCGTTCTTATAACGTCCTGAAACGTAAAAAATCCCTTTACGCTGTACCTGGGCCTCCGAATCATCAATAGAGTATTGATTACGTCGATACATGTCAGTATTGAACGAAAACGTAGGAACTCCCCCTGAGTAAAATGAATACATAGGCGCGTTGCGGTACGAATTTTCAAAAACTAGCGGAGTATCGCCGAGCCTTGAATGAATCTGTTCTACCCACTCTTTGTTGCCATGGGTCTCATAATAGATTGGTGATAATGGCTCATAGATCAGGCCTACTCTCAAGTAAAGAATGATTATAATATTCGCGATACCCGTGAGGTATATCCACTTCTTGACCGTGTCGTTTTGCATCATATAGCGATAGACAATAATGACCAAGGGAATGCAGATAATAATAGCCCATTGTGCCTGAATACGTCTGTTAAAGCTCGATAAGAAGAAGAAGATAATTACACCGTACGTCAGGTATAATAATGCCTTTGTGAATTTATCGGAAGCCTTGGTCTTATAAAGTGACCAGTAGATCCATGGAAACGTAAGGCCAAATATCGCCACGAGGTTTACAACGTAGGCCAGGGTATATTTCGTAAAGTTATAGGGGTCGTTCGGCCGGTCGAATAAGTGATAGTTTACCGTTACAAAATCGTTTTGGTACAACCATATGAGATGGGGTGTGTAGCAAAATAAGGCTACGATAACGGATAACCAGGCGTATTTGTTGGTCATCAGTTTTAAGTTCGAAAGCAATACAAAAAGTATGACCAATGCTGCGTGGTACTTACTATACATTAAGCCGGCCATGGTAATGCCCAATAAAATTCCCCAAACCCAAGATGGGCTTTCAACAAATCGTTTGTAGACGTAAAGGAAAAGGGCCGTAAAAAATAGTAAAGGAGTATCGGGCAGGGTAAAAAACCCGTAGGCGTTCAATAGGGTCATCGAGAAGGTAAGCACAAAGAAGTGTACGACATACTCTTTCTTTTTGGGGTTGCCGATGGTCGACCATAGCACAAAAAGCGTTGCGGTCGAAAGAATACAGCTCATAAAACGGACACCAAGTTCCCCATCAAAGAAAAATCCGCTCAATTTGACCAATAGCGCAACTAAAGGGGGATGGTCGAAGTAGCCCCAGCTCAGGTTCTTGGCATAATGCCAATAGTAGGCCTCATCGAAAATAAGTGGTGTAAAATATGATTGAAGCACGTTGATAACGAACACGATACCCAATAGCAGTAAGAAAATTCTAGGTAGTTTGGACTTCATTTTGGGTTCAGTATCTCAATTCAAGGCTTTGGCTTCGGTAGTAACAACGCCCAAAATTACGAATTATGATAAACCCAAATATTTAAAAATTTCACAATTCGACAGTTGTCATTCTCCAACAGGCTTTAAAATACTACTTTTGCCCCAAACTGAAACCATTCGATGTCAGACAGTCTGGTCATTATACCCACCTATAATGAAATCGAGAACATTGAGGCTATTATAAAAGCCGTCTTTGCGCTCAATAAAGATTTTCATGTACTCATTGTCGATGACAACTCGCCCGACGGAACTTCGGCGAAAGTAAGTGAGATGCAAAAGGATTTTCAAAATGAGTTGTTTTTGGAAACGCGAATGGAGAAAGCTGGATTGGGCACTGCCTACATTCACGGATTTAAATGGGCCATCCATAAGAAATATGAATATATTTTTGAGATGGATGCCGATTTTTCACACAATCCCGAAGACCTCAAGAGGCTTTACAGAGCATGTGTTAATGGCGCTGATGTAGTTGTAGGTTCTCGATACAAAAAAGGAGTTAATGTTGTAGACTGGCCTTTGTATAGGGTACTGTTGTCTTACGGCGCTTCTTTTTACGTAAAAATAATTACAGGAATGCGAGTTCATGATCCCACTGCGGGTTTCGTTTGCTATAAGCGCTACGTACTCGAAAATATTGATTTAGATTCCGTGCGTTTCATTGGTTACGCATTTCAAATAGAAATGAAATTCAGGGCCTATCTGAAAAACTATAAAATTGAGGAGGTTTCCATTATTTTTCGAGATCGGGTAAGGGGTAAGTCAAAAATGACGTCGTCGATTGTCAATGAGGCGATATTCGGGGTTTTTATGATGAAAATACGAAGTTTGTTTCGAAAAAGTGGATTTTAGAGCCTGTTTTGAAATGTAGGATTGAATTTCTAATAGACTATTTTTGATGCAGAACAAGGCAAAATTTTTAAACATAGCAGAGCTACGGTTCAAAATTTTAACGAAGTTATGCGCAAAAAGGAAACATTAAAAAATAATTGATAGATTTCAAAACAGGCTCTTAGTATGGGAAGAATATTGATTAAAAATGCAAAGGTCGTAAACGAGAATTCTATTTTCGAGAGCGATGTGCTGCTTGAAGATGATAGGATTGTAAGAATCGATACAGATATCTCCGATGCAAATGCCGAAGTCATCGATCTCGCCGGAAGGTATCTCATGCCCGGCGTCATTGACGATCAAGTGCATTTTCGTGAACCCGGCCTTACCCACAAAGGTGATATTGCCTCCGAAAGTAGGGCGGCGGTTGCGGGGGGTATTACTACTTATATGGAGCAGCCCAATACCAATCCTCAGACAACTACTATACAAAAATTGGAAGAAAAGTTCGCCATGGCCGAAAACACTTCCTATGCCAATTATTCTTTTTTATTCGGGGGCACGAATGATAATCTGGAAGAAATCAAGCGGCTGGACAAAAATGCCTGCTCAGGGGTAAAACTATTTTTGGGGTCGTCTACTGGAAATATGTTGGTCGACGACGAGGCCGTACTCGAAAAAATTTTCAGCAATACCGAAATGGTAATTTCCACCCATTGCGAGGATGAGCAGACCATTCGACAGAATCTGGCTATATATAAGGGGGAATACGGAGATGACATTCCTATAAAATACCATCCTTTGATTCGCAGTGAAGAAGCTTGTTATCTTTCTTCTTCCAAAGCCATTGCCCTCGCCAAAAAGACCGGTGCGCGCTTGCATGTATTCCATCTGTCAACAGGCAAGGAAACAGAACTGTTCCGGAACGATATTCCCTTGGAGCAGAAAAAAATTACCGCTGAAGTATGCATCCATCATTTATGGTTTTCAGATGCTGACTACGATACCAAGGGTACATTGATCAAATGGAACCCCGCGGTCAAAACCCCGACGGATCGGGATCAGCTATGGAAAGCCCTTTTAGATGATCGATTGGATGTCATCGCTACGGATCATGCCCCGCACTTGCTCGAAGAAAAAGACAATGTATATACCAAGGCACCTTCAGGTGGGCCTCTGGTACAACATGCGCTTCCCGCGATGTTCGAAAAGTATCACGAAGGAATGATATCCTTGGAAAAAATTGTGGAGAAGATGTGCCATAATCCCGCTAAATTATTCGATATCAAGAAAAGGGGTTTTATTCGGGAAGGATATTTTGCTGACTTGACAGTGGCAGATTTGAATGCATCGTGGAAAGTATCCAAAGAGAACATCGCTTACAAATGTGGATGGTCGCCCTTCGAGGGAAATACCTTCCAATCTAAAGTAACCCATACTTTCGTAAATGGGCATTTGGCCTATGAAAACGGAAATTTTTCCGCTGAACGCTATGGGAAACGATTAACTTTCGATAGATAGATTATAAAAATACAATAGAACCAAGAGCCTAGAAATAAAACTAAAAACATACGAGTTGCGAGGTTAGCGGCACGAAGTTTGGAAAAAGGGATTCCCGCTCGAAGGGATTGGGGGATATATCCGTGATGGAAAAAAGCTTCAATTGTCCAAGTATGTTTATAGCGAAGATCTATTTTGTAATAGACAAGTCTAGTTTTTTGATTTTTTTCTTGGGTTTTAACAATATATTTTAAAATGAAAAAGGTATTTCTTTTGACGATACTAATTTGCTTGACTTCCTGCAGCGAAAAGCTTTTGAAAGAACCTGAAGACCTTATCGCAAGAGATAAGATGGTAGATGTGCTCAAAGATCTGGCTATCATAAATGCTGCTAAAACGACCGGCACCGCTATTCTACGTGACAACGACATAGATCCAATAGCCTTTATTTTTGAAAAGCATAACATCGATAGTGTGCAATTCGTTGAAAGTGATAAGTACTATGCCTCATTGCCCATTCAATATGAAAGTATTTATAAAGAGGTAGAGTCAAGACTCGAAAAAGAGCATACTATCTTGAATGTGGCCAAAGCTGTCGAAGATAGTCTCAAGCTTCAAAAAAGGGAACAAAAACAAAAATTGGAACGGTTAAAAAAACAAAAGACTACTGATTCTCTTGCCCAAACTTCTGGCAACAAAAAGCAATAACACCATTCAAAGGTTCGAATTCGAAATTCAGGTCATGCCGTACTTTTTGGTTGTCATAGACTTCCCTATGCTTTAATGAACGAATCGAGCTTTTGGTAATCCGTCTTCCAGTTTTGAGAAAGCGGTTTTTTAACCAATCGAACCACCGACCGATTTCTAATTGCCAAAACTTAAGTTGTATACTAGGCCGTTTTAAATCAAACTCGGCGGTTATTTCGGTGAGGATTTTATGGTATGTCCAATTTTCAGCCACAGCGATATAACGTTCGTTTTTAATGTTTGAGTCCATCAGTCCGACCATTAGTTGAATGACATCGTGAACGGTTATGAATCCGGTGCCACCCGGCGGATAGAATCGATATTCTTTTTTGGCGATGTTAAACAGAGCACCACTTCCAGAAGTCCAAAACCCAGGACCGATAATGAGACCCGGGTTTACCATTACGACAGGTAGCCCTTCTTGAGAACCGCGCCAGACTTCCATTTCGGCAGCGTGTTTGGTGAGCCCGTACACATTAGCTTCGTGGGGTGTCCAGACTGTTTCCTCGTCTGCTTTTTCATCGCCCAAGCTCTTACCGATAGTGCCTATGGTACTGACGTAACACAGTTTTTTAACGGTATTAGAGATACATAGGTTCACGATATTGGCCGTACCCTCGGTGTTTATCTTTTGAAGTTCTTTGTAATTATTCGGGTCGAACGAAATCAGGGCAGCAGCATGGTACACATGAGTTATGCCTTCGAAAGCGATTTCTAGAGCTGGTATATCGTTGATATCCGCCTCCACCCATTCGATGGTGTTGAACAGTGATGAAGCATCTTCCCGATAGTAGCCGAAAACTTTTTCTACTTTTTTGAGATTGCTTTTTTTTCTGTGGATGGCCCGCACGGAAATTCCATTTTCAACCAATTTCAGTAAAAGATGCGCGCCGACTAAACCCGTTCCGCCTGTGACCAAGACCATAGCTCAAAGTTAGGGAATGGAGTTGGATTAATTCCTTTCTTCAGAACGTGGGAAGGCATAGATTTCCTTTTATATTTGTAGGATAATTTAGAATACACCAAAAATGGCTTCAAACTTTGTCGAAGAATTGAAATGGAGGGGAATGTTGCACGATGCAATGCCCGGAACGGAAGAGCATCTATTGAGTGGAATGCAGTCCGCTTATGTAGGTATTGATCCGACTGCTGATTCGCTACACATTGGGCATCTCGTCGGTGTGATGATGTTACGACATTTTCAATTGGCAGGTCATAAGCCATTCGCCCTTATTGGTGGTGCTACGGGCATGATTGGGGATCCTTCGGGTAAATCTTCGGAGCGTAATCTTTTAGATGAAGCTACCCTGCGCCATAATCAAGAAGCATTGAAAGAGCAATTGTCCCGTTTTCTCGATTTCACAGGCGATACGAAAAATGCGGCTATTTTGGTCAATAATTACGATTGGATGAAAGATTTTTCCTTTTTGGATTTCATCCGCGACGTCGGCAAACATATTACAGTAAATTATATGATTGCCAAAGATTCGGTCAAAAAAAGACTGTCCGCAGAAGCTAAGGAAGGCATGTCATTTACCGAATTCACCTATCAATTGGTACAGGGTTATGATTTTTTACATCTTTATAGAAATTATGACTGTTCGTTGCAGATGGGTGGTAGCGACCAATGGGGCAATATCACCACCGGTACCGAACTGATCCGACGTATCGGCGGCGGAAAGGGTTTTGCCCTGACCTGCCCGTTGATTACAAAAGCTGATGGCACCAAGTTTGGAAAGACGGAAAGTGGAAATATTTGGTTGGATGCCGAGCGTACATCACCATATCGATTTTACCAGTATTGGTTAAACACTTCAGATGAAGATGCCGAGAAATACATCAAGATATTTACTTTTATTTCTAAGGACGACATTGCGGTTCTGGTTGAAGAACATCAACAGGCTCCACATCTAAGGTTACTACAAAAGCGCTTGGCCGAAGAGATTACCGTTATGGTACATTCGCAAGATGATTTGGACAATGCCCAAAAGGCAAGCAATATTCTTTTTGGAAAGTCAACTTCGGAAGACCTAAAAAAGTTGAACGAAAAGACTTTTCTTGATGTCTTTGAAGGTGTACCTCAAGCCGAAATCTCCAAGTCGGAACTTGAAAGCGGACTCGATATGATCGGGGCCTTGGCCGATAAGACGGGATTTCTGGCCTCTAACAGCGAGGCCCGTAGAGAATTGAAACAGAATTCCATTTCGGTAAATAAAGAAAAGGTCAAGGGCGATTTTCTTATTACTGCTGCTGACTTGATCAACGAGAAGTTCGTGTTGTTGCAACGGGGCAAGAAAAATTATTTTGTTTTAATTGTTGCTTAGAAGTTACGTTTACCTATTTCATTGATTTGCTGTGCCGCCTAAACATTCTGGACGATAAGATAAAACTCAAGATTCGTAGGTAAAAGAATTACTCAAGACGAGTTCAATAACTAAAAGAATATGACCGATCAAGAAATTGCGCAAAAGGTTAAGCTAATACCAATAGCAACAATTGCAGAAAAATTTGGACTCGATGCCGAGGTTATCGAAATGTATGGAAAATACAAGGCAAAATTGCCTATTTCAAAGATCGATAAGGACAAAGCAGATGAAAGTAACCTCATACTCGTTTCGGCAATTTCGCCTACCCCTGCTGGCGAGGGTAAAACAACCATTTCCATTGGTCTTTCGGATGGGTTGAATCGATTGGGAAAAAAAACCACGGTCGTGCTACGTGAACCTTCACTGGGGCCGGTTTTTGGTATTAAGGGAGGTGCAACTGGTGGCGGGTACTCACAAGTGCTGCCTATGGAAGACATAAACTTGCATTTCACGGGCGACTTTGCGGCTATCGAAAAGGCCCATAACCTCTTGGCGGCCCTAATCGATAACAATATTCAAAGCAAGACCAGTTCTTTAGGTCTTGATGCACGAACTATATCTTGGAAAAGGGTCTTTGACATGAACGACCGGGCATTACGAAGAATTATTGTTGGTTTGGGCGGCACCACATCAGGCGTACCGAGAGAAACGGGTTTCGATATCACTGCGGCGTCCGAGATAATGGCGATTCTTTGTCTTGCCGATAATCTTCAAGATCTAAAACAGCGAATGGGCAACATCTTTATCGGCTATACTTTCGATAAAAAACCGATTTACGCCAGAGACCTGAAGGCAGAAGGCGCTATGACCGCTCTTTTGAAAGATGCGATAAAGCCTAATTTGGTGCAGACGATAGAAGGTAATCCTGCTATAATCCATGGCGGGCCTTTCGCAAATATTGCTCAAGGTACCAATTCGGTAATTGCAACGAGAATGGGAATGTCGTTTTCCGATTATACGGTTACTGAAGCCGGCTTCGGATTTGATTTGGGTGCCGAAAAGTTCTTTGATATTAAATGCCAAAGTGCAGGACTTTCACCAAAAGCGGTCGTTTTAACCACAACGATTCGAGCTTTGAAATACCATGGGGGGGCGGCTTTGAACAGTTTGATAGTTCCTGATGTAGATACACTCGCAAAGGGTATACCGAACCTCGAAAAGCATTTAGAGAATATAAAGCTTTTTGGCCTACCCGTTGTGGTGGCCATCAATCGATTTACGGCTGACACGGATGAAGAGGTAGATTTTATAAGTAAAACGGCACATGAACTTGGCGCTAAAGTTGCGGTGGCCGAAGTTTGGGCCAAAGGAGGTGAAGGTGCTCTAGACCTGGCGCAAAAGGTCATCGAACTTGTCGATCGAAGCAACACCTCTTTTACGCCCCTTTATGATTGGAAGACCGATGTAAAATCAAAGATTTCGACTATTGCGACGAAGATTTATGGGGCGGAACATGTCGATTATACCTCCACCGCCTTATCAAACCTTAAGACCATCGCCAATCTCGGTCTTGAAGACCTCCCCGTTTGCATTGCGAAAACTCAGAAGTCTTTATCCGACAACCCGAAACTTTTGGGAAGACCAAAAGACTTTGTGATTACCGTTAAGGAAATTCAAATTGCTGCCGGAGCGGGTTTTTTAATTCCCATTACGGGCGACATCATGCGAATGCCAGGCTTACCTGCACACCCTGCCTCTGAAAAAATAGACATCGATATTGATGGCACGATTTCGGGCCTTTTCTAATACTATCCACGTAGGTTTCTTAGGTATTTAAAGTACCATCAAATTGCACCCCCTAACATCGGAATGATCGAACCGACCTAATATCTCAAAAGTCGCATTTGTATGGGCTTTCCCTAGGTCTTGGGTGGCAATAAAAGAACAGGAATGCCTATTTACAAGGTCGATAATGTTTATTCCACCTGTTTTCCCCGTAGTATGAAAAGTCAACGGGTCTTCGGTATCACGTATAATTATTTTTATCCAAGGCGGGGTTTCGAAGATTCCGTTTCCTTTTGAATAGGCCTGTGAAAGCAGCTCGGTCATACCGTACTCCGAATGTATGGTATCAACACCGAACCCCTTTTTTAAAATGTCATGAAGTTCTTCGCGAATGAGTTCCTTTCGACGACCTTTCATACCACCGGTTTCCATTATTATCGTGTGCTCTAGTTGGATGGAATAATTTTCGGCCATATCTAACAGTGCAAACGATACTCCTATCAATAACGTTTTTTGCCGCTCGGCGTTGAGTTGCCCTAATTTATTGCGCAAGCCTTCCAAATCGTTAAGATAAAATCCGCTTGACGGATGCCCACTTTTTCGGATCATATCGTCGACCATATAAATCAAAGAAGAGCCTTCCCTTTCCAGATAAGAGGGCAGTAAAGCAAAAACACAATAGTCTGTAATAGTATCGTAAAAATACGTAAATGCCTTCCGGAAGCTTTGTTCGTACAAGTCGATATCGTTTATGAAATGCTTGCTGGTCTGACTTCCTGTTGTTCCGCTACTAGTAAAAATGGCTTGAGGTTTATTTTCTCCGCAAATTATATCCTTGGATTTAAAGAAAGAAATCGGCAAAAATGGAATTTCGAGAAGTTGGTCCACATTGGTATCAGATTTCCCCAAATGTTCGCAGAATTCACGATAGACCTTATTGTTTCGATACTGAAACCGAAAAGTCTCCAAAGCAATGGAATCAAATTCACTTTCGGAAGCAATATTAAAAATGTCGAGGGTGTCTATCATTTGGCTACAGCAAAAATAACCAAATCATATCGTCATTAGGAGCTAAGTGGAGTAATCTCCTTTTTTGTAGATATCCCCTTCGAGAGCTTGGGGCTACTTCACCACCAATTTACGGGTAATCGTCTTCTTGTTCTCGGTAACCTGAAGTACATAAACTCCGGTAACCAGTCGTGAAATATTCAAAGTGTTCCTCGAAATTCTATCGATGAGGACTACTTCACCAAAGACATCGTAGACCGTAATAAGTTTAATCGCATTGTCTCTGGTAGTGACATTGACCATACCACCGATTGCGGGATTGGGGTACAGTTTAAAGCCCGAAATCTCCTCGGTTTTCTGATTCTGAAAATTAAGGTGTTCTTGAGCGGAAAGCGCAAAAGTGAGTACCATAAATACTGTAAAGTAAATATTTCGCATAGGTATTGATTTGGGATCAACACTATAAATGTAGTGAAAGACTTTACCTACACGATAAAAATGTTGTGAAATTCGACAAAGTGTAGGTAAATATGAAAAGGTTTACCTTTTATCGATTTTTTATACCGGTCGTCGAAGCCGAAAGAATTCAATATAAGGGGAAATAAAAGTGAAGGGAAAATTCGTTTCTTGATTTTAACCCAAGAGTTATACCTATTTTACAATCAATTTTCGGGTAGCTACTTTGTTGTTTTGGTAAACACGCAAAACATACATTCCAGGATTAAGGTCAGTCAGAAGTAATTCCTTTCCAAAAATCTTTGTTTCCAAGACCTGTGTACCCAATACGTCATAAATAGCGATTCGCTTTGGGGTATTTTCTGAAGTGATAATAAATACTTTGCCATCCGTAGCTGGGTTCGGATAAAGTTTGAAACCCTCAATATCTCCATTTACATTGGCTTCTTGACCATAGCTTAAGGAAATACATAAAAATGTAATAACGATGTAAAGGTGCTTCATACAGTAGGGATAACAAAAAAGATACCACGAATATACGAATTCCTCCTTCCCATAGCCGAGCCAAATGTATATACGGTCGTAAAACAGGGTTAAAACGTAAGAAAGCCCGCCCGAAAGCTTTCGGACCGGGCTCTTGAAATAAATAAATTGATTCCGCCCTGTGGGTTCAGTTAGTTAATTCCGACGGTCCATCCTGTTCCCCATGTGACCACATCCGTTTGGGTACCATTACCTGCCCCAGTGATAAATTCACCTTCAACTGGAGTGCCACCGCCCGTTCCGGCATCACTATTAAAATTGGTTGTGATATCATCAAAAGTGACGTCTCCTGCATTGGATAAGTCATTAATGACTGCATCAACAGTCAAAGGGTCATCAATATCAAATGCTTCTGCAAAACCTTGTAAATATAAATTGTTGAAGACGGCTTCGGTACCTCTTCTTAGTCGAATAGCTTCTGCACCTTGCGCCGATCCAAGACCTATGGCCGTAAAGTTATTCAAAGTTGGACTTGACAACGGAGTTGCCGAATTGTTATCTTCATTACCATCTGCTTCTATCACCTTATCAGAATCGGCACTGGTCTTTACATAAACATCCGTTAAAGTACCTCTCCAACCCTCAGTCCAATCTATCGAATCATCTTGGGCGTTGGTTATAACGATATTTGTTCCGCTTACCGTACCACCAAAAAATTCTACACCATCATCAGCACCTTCATTAACTTGAATGTACTCTACTGTAGTACCTGAACCTATTGCATAAAACGAGATACCATTGAACTCAGATTCAGAGTTGATGGCCGCCCCTGTATATTCTAAAAGAATATAACTTAAGGTGCCTGAATTATCTGCATCATCGGTGCCGCCATAAGTGAAGTTGCCCACTTCAGAGGTTGCGGTGCTACCCGAGTTGATAGTGGCATTACCGAGAATTACCAGGCCTCCCCAGTCTCCTGCATCTGGGCTTACAGCATTGGAGGTTATTACTATGGGATTATCGGCAGTTCCTTGCGCGTCGATTGTCGCACCTTGAAGGATTGCAATATAAACATCGCTTCCATCAGCGTTTGCCCTAATTTCAGTTCCAGCAGGAATTGTTAAGGTAGTCCCAGATTCCATGACTAAGGCGCCCGAAAGTGTATAGCTTGTACCTGCGTTTAATGTAAGGCTTGTGGTACCGTCACTCAATTCGGTCAGTTCTGAAGTAGATGAAGTAGGCTCTGAAAGTGTAGACCAACCATTTGACCAGGCGGCAACGTCGGTGCCGGTACCATTGGAAATTCCGTTGAAGATATCCGTTTCGGTGGCTTCCACCCCACCTGTACTCGTGCCACTTACCAACCTTGTCGTAACATCGATAAAGGTAACATCGACAACGGAAGTAGCGCCACCTAGAATATGGTCTATGGTGGTAGGGTCATCAATATCAAAACCTTCTTCAAAACCTTCCAACAAAACGTTTATAAAAGTTGCTTCGGTACCTCTTCTCAAACGAATCGCTTCTGCGCCTTCAGCAGAACCCAGACCTTTAGCAGTGAAGTTTGTAATTGTAGGTGAAGAAAGGGGAGTAGCGGCGTTGTTATCTTCATTGCCATCGGCTTCGATAACCTTGTCTGAATCTGCAGAAGTTTCAATATACAGATCAGTGATTGCGCCGGTCCATCCTTCGGTCCAATCTAAAGAATCATCTTGTGCGTTTCTTAGAATAACATGAGAGGCTTCAACCGTACCGCCGAAAAATTCAACGCCATCATCAGCACCTTCAAATACCTCAATGTAATCAACATTCGTCTGACTACCGATTCCGTAGAAAGAAATTCCGTTGAACTCTGATTCTGAGTTGATGGCCGCACCGGTATATTCTAAACGAACGTACTGCAAGTTTCCCGAGTTGTCTGCGTCGTTTGTGCCTCCGTAGGTGAAGTTGCCTACCTCTGAAGTCGCGGTGGCACCCGAGTTGATAGTAGCATTACCAAGTAATACCAAACCACCCCAATCACCAGCAGCTGGGGCTGCGTTGTTGGAAGTCATTACAATTGGGCTTGAAGGGGTGCCTACCGCTTGAATCTGGGCATCCTGTAATACAACAATGTATCCATCGGTACCGGCACTGGATTTGATGGTCGTGCCCGCTGTAATGGTCAAGGTCGTACCGGCTTGGATGACAAACGGACTTGTCAGCAGGTATTCTTCATTTGACCCTGGCCCGTCCAAGGTCAAATCGGCTGATTGATCACCACCTATTTCAACAACAGTAGGGTCTTGTCCTCCTGGAAGTTCACCACCACCTCCAATGTTGTTTGTAGTGTTGGTGACATTGAACACAATGTCACTAGAGTCATCGCTACAGGCGATAAAGACCGTTAGCATGACAATTAATAACAAAATTTTAGTTGAATTATTCATGATTCTCGATTTATAATTTTAAAGTGTTAGATTTAGTATTAGTACGTATATTTTAAGGTTATCCCCAGAGATATTCCTCTTTTGAATGTTTCAATGTCTACCGTTCCATCATTTGTATTCTCTTGAACTATTTTTATGGTAGGATCTAGAATGTTTGAGGCCTCTAGATTAATTTGAAAGTTATCGCCAAGTGAATTCAACCAAGAAAAGTTTAATACGGGAACTCCTTTTTCAATTTGATTTCCACGACCTGACGATCCCATTGCGAATATTCTGTCATAGAAATAGCTTCCAGATAAGGTTAACGATGTGCTGTAATTATCATAATTTCCCAGATACGATATATCGCCGTTTGCTAGAAATGGGGAAGCTCCTTGAAGTTGATCTTCATCCCGGTCGGGAAAGCTTGCCGTAAAAGTCCCGTCGACATCCTTAAGGTCTTGATGTGTGTAAAGATAAGAGGCATTTGCGCCCACTTTGAGTTCGCCGGTTTCTCCATATCTTGCAATTACTTTGGCAATTTCAACTTCGAATCCCAAGGCTTCTGCACGATCACCCGTTCTGAAAAACCTTCTTGTGTTCGCGGCATCATTTGCAATGACCAAATTCACAGGGTCTGAAATTATTTTCCCAAAAACAGCCGCTGATATCAACTCACCTTCCGAAGGGAAAGTCTCCCATTTAATATCCAAATTGTAAATGGATGAAAGGGTATTCAATATATCAGGATTACCCCCGATCTGTTGTGTTACGTCTTCATAAACGAAGGGAGCTACTTCTTTAAACTCTGGAATGGAAACTGTTCTACTGAAAGCTAGTCTGTAATTAGTGCTATCAGAAGGCGAATATTTCATGTTCAAGGTCGGTAAAAACTCGGTTTGTGAAAATTCGACTGTTCCTGGGTCCACATTGATGACGTCATAGGTAACATTTTGGACATAGTTTTCAACCCTTAAACCCGGTATTGCAGACCATTTTTCATCTATGGCCCATTGAAATTCAGCAAAACCAGCATGTGTGGTCAACTCCCCGGTGTAAACGTTTTCTGCTAAGCCTGGTAAATTGTCACGTGGGCCGCCAAGTGGAAAAATGACATCGTCAGTCATCAGTGCCGGTTTTAGCACGAATAGATTGAATATGTCATTACTGGAGTCGTTATCTAGGCTGTTTTCAAAATTTTCGGCATTAAAAAGTGCATTAAAGTTTGTGATGTCAATAGGGCCATACGAGTCAATATTGTCATTTATATTGGTATTGTATCCATACCGAATAGACTCAAAGTCCCTAGTTTTGTCTCTACCCGAATATCCTACCCTTATTTTTGACTCGCCCTCTAGATCATAATCGATTACAAAGTTTCCGGTAATTTCTTCATCATCGATATCTTGAAAGAACCTTTGGCTGTCAAAATTGTTATTGGTGATGAAGCGAACGTCGGGCACGAAATTGGTTTGCTCGTCATCGGTGAATTCGCCGATATCTAAAGTAGCCCTTCTACGATCCGGTTGGTCAGCATAAGAAAGGTTATACCCAACTCCCCAGAATAAGTTTAGCTTATCGGTTATTTGGTGGTCGCCTAGAAGTTGATTGATAAAAATTGTGTTTTGATCGAATTGAGAGTTTAGTTGATAGTATCCGTCCTCAGCGAGGTCAATTTCAAGGCCTCTGCCCTCAGTACCGTAGTAACCAACATCGCTCTTTGAGTCGTTGATAAAAAAGGAGTTGGCCCTCAGTTTATTTTTGTCGTTGATTCGATAGACCAAATTGACTACTCCGGTGGTGTTTGTATTGTAAATGTATCTGTCGACATTTGGAAAAAGTATATCGGCGGTTGCAGAATAATTGGCCGCCAGACCTTGCAAAAACTCAAATGAATTGGAATATGAAAAGTTACTGAAGACGCTGAGTCTTGAAGTCTCGTTGAGATTAAATGAAATACCACCGGCAAGACTCACTGAGCTGTTCATTGGAAACCCAACTTGACTTGGATCAACGCCATGCTGAATCACCTGTGAATATTGTGATGTTGGCGACCGTTTCCAATAACCTAGTTTGTTTGCCCCATCATGTACCGGAAAAAAATTCCATTCTCCCGCTGCCCTTGTATTTATAGCTGCTCCGGTACTGATCGTAAAGAAACCGTCGCCGAAGTATTGTGTTGAACTGATGTCGACATTACCCGCCGCAAAATCACCATATGAAGATGGGGAAAAAGTCTTGCTTACAGAAATGTTTTCAATAATGTCAGCGTCGAACAACGCCAAATCGATGTTCTTTTTATCGACATTGTTAGATGGAACGGAAAGTCCGTTCAGGGTTGTGCTTTGATATCGGTCGCCAAGCCCACGAACATAAACATTATCTGAGCCTTGCTGCTTCGAAACACCTGAGATTTGGGCTACGGCCGCTGCTGCATCATCAATACCTTTTCTTGATAAGGCCTCTGCGCTAATTGCTTCTTTGATTACCAAGGCTTTCTTCTGCTGAATCAAAAGAGACACTTCTGAATTTTTTCTTGTGGTTGTGGTTACGACGACTTCGTCTAACGTTACCCCTTCAGAGGCGCTCATAGGTACGTTCACGGTGGTAACTTTACCTGCTGTAACGGCAACACTGGGTATTTCCACGGTTTCATAGCCTAAATAACTGAACATTACCGTGTAGGTGCCAGTTTCGAGTCCTGCTATTTCATATAATCCGTCAAAATCAGAAGTAGTTCCTTTGGTGGATCCTTTAATCAGAATATTGGCAAAAGCCAAAGGTTCATCGTTTACTTCTTTGTCGATCAATTTACCGACAATACTTCCAGTGCTTTGGGAATAACCCAAAAAAGAGAAAGTAATTAGAAGTAAAGCAAGTATATTTTTCATGCGGTATTTATTGCTCTAAAAATTCGATGCAAAGAACGAAGGCTCCTGTAAAAGTCGAGTTACGCGTACGTTAAATGTATATTGCAATAAGGTTAGCTAAACGTTACTATATTAAATCAATGTTAAGCCGTTTCGGTGTACCGGTATTATCTCTATCTTCGACCGAGAACTAACACCTCAGAACCATGAAAAAGAAGGATATCAAAATATTGTTGGTAGACGATGAGCCCGATATACTTGAAATTGTCGGTTATAACCTTACTTCTGAGGGCTATCAGGTCTTCACTGCAAAAAACGGTGTCGATGGAGTTTCCATGGCCAAAAAGAAGAACCCACACTTGATTATTCTAGATGTGATGATGCCCGAAATGGATGGTATCGAGGCCTGTGAGGTCATTCGAAATACCTCTGGACTTGAAAATACGATTATCACCTTTCTCACTGCACGTGGTGAAGATTACTCACAAGTAGCCGGGTTTGATGCAGGTGCAGACGATTATATTACAAAACCCATTCGACCCAAAGTTTTGGTGAGTAAGGTGAAGGCATTGTTGAGAAGATTAAAAGAAGACAGTGGTCAACAAGACGATATCGTAACGGTCGGTAATATTGTAATCAATCGTGAAGAGTATAAAATCGTGAACAACGGGAAGGAAATCGTTCTCCCTCGTAAAGAATTCGAGCTTTTGGCCCTGTTGACCTCGAAGCCTAACAAAGTGTTCAAAAGAGAGGTTATTCTAGACCGCGTCTGGGGCAACGAGGTGGTCGTAGGTGGTCGTACTATAGACGTACATATTCGAAAACTTCGCGAAAAAATTGGGGAACAACATTTCAAGACCGTAAAGGGCGTGGGCTATAAGTTTGTTCTTTAAAAAGCTTCTCCATAACGTTTTACGTTATTTTATGCTAATTTTGAGTAGCAGCCAGTTATTCGAATATTCTTACTTTTACCAAAAATGACCTTAAAAGTTCCAAGGGTAAAAAACAAAATACTGACCGATGGCCGTTAAACTAAAAAGGTCATATCGTTTTGCATTGCTTTCAGCTGTATTGATTAGCCTGTTCGCCGTTCTGGTAACCTTAATTTTAACATATTTATTTCCCACAAGAACCTGGGTTTTGTTACCTATTATAGCCATTGTATTCTTATTGGGTTCTTTTACCATCATTCAGATGCGTATCGAAAGGTATATTTATCAAAAAATAAAGCAGATTTATGACGACGTGGCCCTACTTGAATCGTCATCGCTTATTCCGGGTCCTATCACTACCGACATGAAGACCTTAACGGAAGAAATCGAAAAATTCGCACAAGACAAGAAAATAGAAATCGACACGCTCAAAATACGGGAGGAGTATCGAAAAGATTTTTTGGGAAATGTTTCGCACGAACTTAAAACTCCGCTTTTTACGGTGCAAGGGTATATTGAAACTCTTTTAGATGGGGCCATAGACGATAAGAATGTGCGTAAAAAATATTTGCAACGCGCTAATAAAGGTGTCGATAGACTGATTTATATTGTAAAAGATTTAGATCTAATTACAAAGTTGGAAGCCGGTGATCTTAACCTTGAAAAAGAAGATTTCGATATAAAAGAACTCATTCAGAGCGTATTCGATTTGCTTGAAATGAAAACGGAAAAAAAGAAAATTGTACTTACTTTTGATATGGATTACAGCGCACCTATTTTCGTGCATGCCGATAAGGAAAAAATACAGCAAGTACTTACCAATCTTTTGGTCAACTCTATAAAATATGGGCACAGGGATGGTACTACCGAAGTCAGTGTCGAAAACCTGATAAAAAATAAAGTCATCGTTCGGGTCACGGACAATGGGGAAGGTATTCCGAAACAGCATATACCCCGTCTTTTTGAGCGGTTTTACAGGGTCGATAAAAGCGGAAGCCGCAGTGAAGGCGGTTCTGGTCTGGGGCTTGCCATCGTAAAACATATTATCGAGGCCCATGAGGAAAAAATCTATCTGGAAAGTGAAATTGGTGTAGGTTCCGAATTCTCTTTTACCCTGGAAAAAACAGAGCAGTAAATTACGGAATAATAATAACTGCAAAGTAGATTTTCTTAGCTTTGCCCTGTAATTTTTTTCATGGGAAGCAAAAACAAACTCAAAAGATTTAAGGAAATCGAAACGTTCCATAATGTTTTCCAGCCCAATAGGGAAGACGTTAAAAATGGCTTTTACCTTAGGGGAAAATGGGAAGATCATTTTGAAAACGACAATCCAATAGTTTTGGAATTAGGTTGTGGTAAAGGTGAATATGCCATAGGTCTGGCGAAGCGGAACAAGGATAAAAATTTTATTGGAATCGACATTAAAGGGGCCCGACTATGGCGTGGCGCAAAGACCGCGATGGAAGAAAATATTGAAAATGTAGCATTTCTTCGTACACAGATCGAACTTGTCGATGAACTTTTTGCGGAAGGTGAGGTTTCCGAAATCTGGATTACCTTTCCAGACCCCCAAATCAAGTACAAACGCACCAAGCATCGAATGACCAATAAAGATTTTTTGGCGAAGTACCGTAAGATCCTAAGGCCGGCCGGCTTAGTACATCTTAAGACCGACAGTGAATTTATGCATGGTTATACCCTAGGGCTTCTGCATGGCCTCGACCTTAACATCATTTATGCAAATCATGATGTCTATAAAAATGAAGGGAGCCCTAGAGAAGTGCTAGAACTTCAAACTTTCTACGAAAAGCAGTATCTTGATGTGGGAAAACCCATTACCTATATCCAATTCAAGGTAGACTAATTTATGCAACATCTATTAATCCTGTTTTTCGCGACTTTTTCTGCAGCCTTTATGGCCACGGTACCACCGGGACTGCTAAATATGAACGCTGCAAAAACGAGTGTTGAAAAGGGCAAGTTGAATGGTATTATGTTCAGTTTGGGTGTTTCTACAATGATTATGCTACAGGCGACCATCTCGGTCTATATCTCTAAATTTTTGCACAAGAACCCAGAGGTTATCGAAATCCTTTTAAAGATTGCCATTTTGGTTTTTGCCTTCTTCGCAGTATATTTTTTCATTGCTGCAAAACGGAACAAAAAGCAGCAACCGAAACTGGTGAAGGTCAGTAAAAAAAACAGTTATTTCAAAGGAATGCTTTTGGCAGCGGTTAACCTTCTGACGATACCCTATTACAGCGGTCTCAATATTATGTGGAATGCCTCTGGGTGGATAAAATTTCAGGTCTGGGACATTGTGACCTTTATATTCGCGGCAGGTTTCGGTACTTTTTCAGTATTGTATATGTACACCATATATTTCAATAAACTGGAAAATAAGACGAATCGATTTTCCAAGAATTCTAATTATGTCTTAAGTGTTTTGATGGTCGTCTTGTTGGTCATAACATTATTTCGAATATTCTATAGATGAACCCAGACAACAAAAATTTTTTCCAAAAAGTCTACGAAGTCGCGAGACAGATTCCTGAAGGTAGGGTAACTTCCTATGGCGCCATAGGGAAATATCTGGGCGCTGCCCGCAGTGCGAGAATGGTCGGTTGGGCCATGAACGGTGCCGGAAGCATGCCTGATGTGCCGGCACATCGGGTCGTGAACAAAATTGGTCTACTCACAGGAAAACATCATTTTGATGGCACGAACTTAATGCAGCAATTACTAGAAAATGAAGGGATAAAGATAGTTGATAACCAAATTTTATATTTTGAAAAACACTTTTGGGATCCGTTTAAAGAATTAGGTTGAAAACCTCTCGACCTATCAGGAGGTCTCCTGCCTGAACAGCATACTTTCGCAAGCGCAGCATATCGCCTTGTAGGTTTTAGATATGACCTCAATCAAAAGTTAAGGTAAAAACGGTATTTTCACGCGATACTACCTGAATGCTCCCCCGGTGCAGGCGCATGATTTGTTTAGAAAGGCTGAGTCCGATTCCGGTACCTGTATTTTTTGTGGTAAAAAAGGGAATAAAAACCTCGTCGATCAGGTCGGCAGGAATACCAGGGCCATTGTCCCAGACTTTGATGAACTTCTTATCTTTTTCATCCACTCCGGCAAAAAATTTGATTTTTCCATCCGCTTGATTTCCTAAAGACTGTTGGGCATTCTTACCAAGGTTTACCAAAACTTGGGTAATCTGTTTTTCGTCGATGAACAGTTCAAGATTTTCCGGATCTATAATCAACTCAATTTTTACACTGTTATTTCCTATAAGAAGCGCTACTTTTCCCAACAGGTCTTGAGCAGGTATAAGCTGTTTGTCCGGTTCGGGCACACTTAGAAATTTTCGGTACGACTGTACAAAGCTCATTAAATTGTTGCCTTGCTCTTTAATGACTTCGAGCCCCTTCACCGTGCTTTGAATATGATGTTCGGAAAACTCATCTTCTGATAAAATCTTTTCCCCTTTTTTGAAATACTTCAATACGGATTCTGAAATAGAGGTGATCGGGGTAATGGTATTCATAATTTCATGAGTGAGCACACGAATCAATTTTACCCAAGAGTCGGTCTCTTTTTCATCGAGTTCTTTCCGTATATCTTGAATGACCACCAACAAAAGTGACTGGTTATCTATGGCTATGGTCGTCGACTTTAGTGCCAACTCGATTTTTTCACGTTCGTTGACCAACTGATGGGTCCTGCTTTCAAAAGGTTTTAGATCGGCAAATTGTTCGTAGAGCTTTTTATCGATTTGGTTTAACTGCTTAATATGGTTCAACGGATGATAGTTCAGCAGCCTTTCGACCGTAGGGTTGGCATAAAGAATATGCCCTTTTGGGTTTATGGTAAGAATACCAATATCGGCCTGTTTCAATATTTCTTGATAGTACTGTTCTTGGGCCTGTTTTTTCAGATGTATTTCTTGGATCATAGAATTGAGCATGTTGAGGCTGTGGTTCAGTTCTTCCAATGACTTCACACTCAATTTTTCAGGAAATCGCAAGGTAAAATCCTCATTTTTAATGGCATCGAAAAAGTAAGCGATTTTTCTGTTGGTCTGATTTACATAGTGTATAAGAAAATAAGTCTGCAAAGCAAGCATTATCAAGAGAAGTGCGGCTAGGATGTATTGGCCGTCAAAAAATAAGAAACCCGCACCCAAGGCCGTGGCTGAAATCAGTACGATGCGTAAGATCAATTCTATATAAATGTTTCTACTTACCATAGGTTACGACTGTCAAGTTCAAGTTCAAGTTCAAAAAAGTTTATGCGTTTAGGGGTTTACCCGATTTAAGAAAGCTTTTCTTTCATTACTCATTACTCATTACT
>CAZRIE010000002.1:0-51126 GCA_964600075.1 uncultured Flavobacteriaceae bacterium | reverse complement strand
TCATTACTCATTACTCATTACTATTTGCTCTTTTTCTTCATCTTATTGTATAAAGTTTGTCTCGAAATACCCAATTGCTCTGCCGCGGCGCTATAATTTCCTTCGTTTTGTTCGAGGGCATTGGTAATCATTAGAAGTTCCATTTCCTCTAAAGTCGCCGGGCCTTGCTGTATGGATACCGATGATTTTGAATTAAGTAAAAAGTCTTCCGATTTTAAAATATTTCCCTCTGAAAGTATTACGGCCCTTTCAATGGTGTGCAACAACTCCCGAATATTCCCCGGCCAAGAATAGCCAATCAATTTCTCCTGTGCGACCTGGTTCATTCGGAGACCTTGTTTCCCATATTTGGCCGTAAATTTTTTGAGATAGAAATCCGCCAGCACCAAAATATCACTGTCTCTTTCTCTTAACGGGGGTACCTCAACCCTGATGGTGTTGATGCGATACAAAAGATCTTCCCTGAAAAGTCCTTCTGAGACCATTTTATCTAAATTCTCGTTAGTGGCGCAAATCAATCGAATGTCTACAGTAATCGGTTTATTGGAGCCTATGCGAACGATAGTTTTGTTCTGTATGGCCGATAATAGTTTGGCCTGCGCCTGAAGAGATAGATTACCGATTTCGTCTAAAAACAAAGTGCCGCTACTGGCTGCTTCGAATTTCCCCGCACGATCTTCTTTGGCATCGGTAAACGAACCTTTCATATGCCCGAAGAGTTCGCTTTCGAATAGATTTTCGCTAATGGAGCCCATATCAACAGAAATAAAGACTTCATCGTTACGCTTCGAAAGTTTGTGTAATTCACGGGCTATCAGTTCTTTGCCAGTACCGTTTTCGCCAGTTACCAGTACATTGACGTCCGTTTTTGCCACCTTGGCAACGAGGTTGAGCACGTTGTTCAACGACTTTGAGTTACCGATAATATAGTTTTTGTTTTGATTGATGACCTGCTTGAGGTGGGCTTCTTTCTGTTTAAGGTGCTTTACTTCTTTTTTTGATTTTCTTAATTCATAGGCCGATTTGACGGTGGCCAACAGTTTATCGTTGTTCCAGGGTTTGAGAATAAAGTCGGAAGCGCCCTCTTTAAGGGCCTTTACTGCCAGGTCAACGGCACCGTAGGCTGTCATCATTATTACCGAGGTTTGTGGGGCTTTCTTGCGTATTTCGCGAAGCCAGAACAAGCCCTCATTACCGGTATTCACTCCAGCGGAGAAATTCATATCCAAGAGTACAATGTCAAAATCTTTTAAATCAGGAAATGAAGATATCTGATTGGGGTTAGAAATCGTCTTTACTGTCTTGTGTTCGAACTGTAACAGGATTTCTAAAGCGCTCAACACACTTTTATTATCGTCGATGACCAAGATTTTCGTGTTTAGCATAATAGAAAATTAATAAACCGGTTCATTGATAGCTGTCTTCCCAAAAAACATTCCATTTAATGCTGCTTTGAGGTAAACAGAATGTCCGATACCGTATTCAGGGCATTTGCAAAGAATTTAAAACTACGATTTCAAATTAATATCTTTTCTTAATTGTCCATATTTTTGACAATTACTGTACAAGTATTTTACACTTGTGTTAATTTACTTTTTGAAAAGATATGTAAATTATTGAAAATCAGTAATTTAAATTCTTGGCACAAGAGTAGCTTATAGTTTGGCACACCAATTACAATATGAATCAAAATTTAAAATATATAGCACTCTTTTTATTCTTGGTCACCTCACGGCTCACGGCCCAAGATAAATGGACATTGGATGATTGTGTCGCCTATGCTTTGGTTCATAACCTACAACTCAATGACCTCAAGTATAACGTTCAGTCGGGCAAAGAAAACTACAATCAATCGATACGCAACTTACTACCGAATGTAAACGGTGAATCTTCGTATACGGTAAACTTTGGTAGAAGTACCGATCCTTTTACGAACGATGTAGTTACTACCGATTTTTTTCAGAACCCTTTCTCCTTGCAATCTTCCATTGACATCTTTCAAGGTTTTCAAAAGATCAATTCGATTAAGGTATCCAAATTTCTATACAAAGCCACTCAAGAAGAAGCGGAACATGAAAAATATCTTTTGGCATTTCGAGTCTTACAGGCGTTTACCAATATTCAATTTTCAGAAGGTTTGGTAGCCATATCCAAGGAGCAATTAGCGGTCTCGCAATCAAATTACGATTTAGTCGAAAAGCAGTTAGAACTCGGCCTTATGGCCGGTGCCGATCTATACGAAGCCGAATCTTTGTTGTTGACGGATAAGCTGAACGTAACTCAAAGTGAAAATCAGTTGGCAGCGGCAAAGTTAGTGCTTATTCAAGAAATGAATTTAGAGAATACCTCCGATATTACGATTCTATCTGACCTCACGAGTGAGTTGGGGTCAACCGATAATGTTGCGGTCAATTCAGATTCCATCTATTCCAGTGCTCGTGATTTTTTACCCTCGATCAAAGCTCAAGAACTTCGAGCAATGGCAGCCAATAAGCAAGTTGCCGTAACAAGAGGAAGATTATATCCTTCATTATCCGCATTTGCGGGCGTGGGTACAGGTTACTTTGAGACAACTAGGGATAGCTTAGGCAATACGTTGCCCTTTCGCGAACAGTTCAGGGACAATACTTCACAGTATATAGGTGTTCGTCTAAATGTGCCTATAAGTAACAGATGGTCGTCAAGATCTCGGGTCAATCAGGCAAAAATTGAACGCCTAAGGGCCCAGAATAACCTAGATATACAAGAACAGGAGGTTTTTCAAATCATACAACAACTGGTGCAAGACCATAATTCGTTGTTGGTCGAGCGCGAACAAAGCGCCCAAAACGTAACCGCACAAAATCTGTCTTTTACCATTGCCCAAAAACGCTATGAGAAAGGCCTTATGAATGCCATTGAGCTCTTTACGGCAAAAAATCTTTTTGCAAATGCCCAAAATCAAAATCTTCAGGTGCGTTTACGTTCCGAAGTGAACAAAAGACTCTTGGATTTTTATATGGGATTACCGGTATTTGACATAAACTAAAGTAGAATTGGAATAGTTTCCGCTTTTGCGGAAATGACAATACAAGAATCATAAAAAAATGGATATTCAATTAGAAAAGAAAAAAGGACTACGGCCAAAACACTACGGTTACATCGGGCTTGGTATATTGCTGCTTTTTGTAGGATATCAACTGATATTCGCCAGTTCCGTTTCGACTTTCAGAACGGATAAAGAAAAGCTTTCGGTTGCTGATGTTACACAAGGCAAGTTCGACGACTACATTACGATCAATGGTAACGTCGCGCCCATTACCACTATTTATATGGATGCCTACGAAGGAGGTCGGGTAAGTGAAAAATTGATTGAAGAAGGGGCCACCGTAAAGAAAGGTGATATTATTCTGAAGTTGGAAAATATTAGTCTTTATGAGCAGATTATGACCAGCGAAAGTAATCTGGCCCTAAAGCAGAACGATCTGCGTTCGACCAAAATCAATTTTGATTCACGTCAAGTGGACGGCAGAAGGTCCCTGGCAACCGCGAGTACCAATTTACAACGACTAAAACGGAATTTTGAACAGAACCAAGAGCTCTACAAAGAGGAATTGATTTCAAAAGAAATCTACTTGATGTCTAAAGAAGATTATGAGCTGTCACAAAAACAATATGAAATAATAAAGTTACAGACCGAGAACGATGATGACCTTCGTGAAACCTCATTGACAGGTCTGGATGCTGATCTAGATCGGATGGAAAAAACGCTAAGTATGGTCTATCAGCGTTTGGATCACTTGAACGTTCGAGCGCCCGCAGATGGTCAGTTAGGCTTTCTAGACGCCGAGATTGGCCAAAATATTACACCAGGCCAGCGTATTGGAGAAATTAATGTACTGACCGATTACAAAATAAAGGCTAACATAGATGAACATTACCTAGACAGAGTCGTAAAAGATTTGACTGCAGTTTTGGATCGAAACGGCAAGGAATATCCATTGCGATTAAGAAAAGTATTTCCCCAAGTCAATAACGGAAAGTTTGAGGTAGAACTTGTCTTTACCGAAGATAAACCTGAAACCATTCGAACCGGGCAGAGCTATAACCTCAAATTGCAATTGGGCGAATCAAGTGATGCACTATTACTGCCCAAAGGAAGCTTCTTTCAGAGTACTGGTGGCCAATGGATTTTTGTTGTTGGCCCAGATGGAGACGAAGCTTTGAAGCGAAACATCCGAATCGGAAAACAGAATTCGCGCTACTATGAAGTTTTAGAAGGTTTGGAAGCTGGCGAAAAAGTGATTACGAGCAACTACGACAGTTTCGGCGAAGCGGAGAAAATAGTTTTAAAATAAGTGTCACTAATCAAGAATTCAGAAGTCTTTAATAATAACAACTAAATAAATAGCTTAGAATATGATACAGATTCAGAACTTAAAAAAGAGTTTTCGTACCGAGGAAGTAGAGACCTTGGCATTAAACAAAGTAAACATGAAAATTGAGGATGGGGAATTTGCCGCGATCATGGGGCCTTCTGGCTGTGGTAAATCTACCCTACTCAACATTATTGGAATGTTAGATAACCCGACCGAAGGCAGCTACCAATTTGGCGGCCACGAAGTAGGCGGCCTCAAAGAGCGTCAACGTACCGAACTGAGAAAGGGCAATTTAGGCTTTGTCTTTCAGAGTTTTAACCTTATAGATGAACTTACGGTTTTTGAGAACGTAGAGCTTCCGCTGATTTATCTAAAGGAAAATAAAACCAGCCGTCGTGAAAAGGTCATGAAGGTTTTGGAGCGAATGAAGATTGCGCATCGTGAAAGACATTTTCCGCATCAATTATCTGGTGGTCAACAGCAACGTGTAGCAATCGCGAGAGCGGTAGTAACGAAACCGAAATTAATTCTTGCGGATGAGCCAACAGGTAACTTAGATTCGAAAAACGGAATCGAGGTTATGAACCTCTTGACCGAACTGAACCAAGAAGGCACGACCATAGTAATGGTGACGCACTCCGATCGTGATTCACATTACGCACACCGGGTTATCAACTTGTTCGATGGCCAAATCGTAACCGAAAGTCAAAATAGGGCAATGGGTGCAATGATATAAATAGGAGTTTATTCATCAACAAGCCCCGCTGTAGAGTGGGTCTAATCAATCATCAAATCGCCGGCCTTTAGAGGGTTAAAAAACGAGAACTATGGTCAAAAACTATCTGAAAATCGCTTGGAGAAATCTTATTAAAAATAAGTCGTATTCAGCTATCAATATTGGGGGCTTGGCCATAGGTATTGCCGCATGCCTTTTGATTTTGCAATACGTGACCTTCGAACTCAGTTACGAAGGTTTTCAGACAAAAAAAGACCGTATCTACCGTGTTCAGCAAGATCGTTATGATAACGGAAAGCTTTCTACACAATGGGCGGCAGGTGCTTTTGCGGTTGGCAACTCTTTTAAGGAAGCCATCCCCGAAATCGAAGCGTATGTAAAGGTGAAAGAGGCCGGGGACATCATAGTCGAGGTGGAGAACCAACCCTTGAAAATCGAACAGGTTTACTTTACCAACAATTCTTTTTTTACCGTTTTTTCTTACCCGTTGTTGTACGGCAAAACAGAGGGACTTTTAACGGAGCCTTATACCGCCGCTATCTCAGAAAGTACTGCCCTTAAAATATTTGGGACAACAAATGTGGTGGACAAAGTACTGCCCATTAGCGGCGGCAAAAACTATAGAATTACGGGAGTTTTTAAGGATATGCCCGTAAATACACAGCTACAACCTAATTTTTTGGCTTCCTATGCCAGTTTTGTGGAGCAGGTAAAAACAAATTCTAATGGGGAGGAGGATCCTGAAACGTGGTGGGCGTCAGATGGTTGTTTGACTTATTTACTATTGCGAGAAGGCGTTCAGCCTAGTTCGGTGGAGGCCAAATTTCTACCAGTTGTAGAAACGGGTGTAGGTGATTTAATGAAACGTTTCAATTCTTCGGTCACCTATAATTTACAACCGTTAACCAATATTCATCTCGACTCCAATTACATGATGGAACCTTCCCCCAATGGTGATGGCAAAACAGTATATCTTCTTTTGGCAATAGCATTTTTTATTTTGATAATCGCTTGGATCAATTATATCAATTTGGCTACGGCCCGTGCAATTAGTAGGGCAAAGGAAGTAGGTGTTCGTAAGTCGATCGGTTCGCAACGCAAACAATTGATTATTCAATTTTTTTTCGAATCGGCTCTTTTCAATGGTATGGCCTTGGTGTTTGCATTAGGCTTGGTACTTATAGCTATACCAGCTTTCAATCAACTTTCAGGACAAGATATTTCATATGATCTGTTTTTGAGTGGCAGCTTTTGGCTGGGCCTTATGGCGCTTTTTATTGTTGGTGTTTTTCTTTCCGGGGCCTATCCGGCCTTTGTATTGTCCAGTTTTAAGCCTGTCGAAGTTCTAAAGGGAAATCTGGTCAATACCAAACAGGGGGCTCTGCTTAGAAAATCTCTTGTAGTTTTTCAATTTGCGGCCTCCTTGTTTCTCCTTGTCGGAACTCTAACGGTATACAAGCAAATAGACTTCATGCGTAATCAATCTTTAGGTATTGATATCGACCGAACATTGGTAGTTGCACCACCTATTGTAACTGATTCAACCTTTGCCAATAAGATGACGGCTATGAAAGAAGAGCTGTTGAATTCTCCATCTATAAAGAGCATAACCGCTTCAACAAGTATTCCGGGTGATGCGGTAGCTTGGAATGCGGGAGGTATTAAGTTAACAACACAAGAAGAATCGCAGCAAAAACAGTACCGGGTAATTGGTATCGATTATGATTTTATTGATCTCTTCGACTTAAAAATAACCCATGGTCGGGCATTTTCTGAAGACTATGGTTCAGATCCCGAATCGGTCATTTTTAATGAGGCTGGAATAGTACAACTAGGTTTCAATAATCCGGAAGAAGCACTCGGCAAGCAAATTGATTTTTGGGGAGAAGTATATACCATTGTGGGGATTGTGGACAATTTTCACCAGCAATCGCTACGAGAGGCTTACGAACCATTGATTTTGAGAATGATACCTGATGTGAGAGGGTCTTTGTCAATTCGTATGGAAGCGGATCAAATTGCACAAACGATCAGCCAAGCACAAACAAAATGGGATACATTCTTCCCTGGAAATACGTTTGAACATTTTTTCTTGGACGACCATTTTGATGCGCAGTATCAGGCGGACCAAAAATTCGGCAAAGTATTCGGTCTCTTCACGGGCTTGGCAATTTTGGTAGCATGTTTGGGTTTGTTCGGGCTGGCATCTTTTACCACTTTACAGCGCACCAAAGAAATTGGAATCAGAAAAGTACTGGGTGCGTCCGTATTGGGAATTTTGAAGTTGTTGTACAAGGAGTTTGCCTCATTGCTGGTCATAGCATTTCTAATTTCGATTCCCATAGCATGGTTTACCACGAGCAATTGGTTACATGGATATGCTTTTCGAATTGACATCCATTGGAGTTTTTTCTTGTTGCCTTTTATTGTGATTATGTTGATTGCCTTGGTAACCGTAAGCTTTCAAAGTATAAAGGCCTCGTTGGCCAACCCGGTAAAAAGTTTGCGTACGGAATGAAAGTCCCCCTCTAAATCCTCCCATGAGGTGTAGGATTTAAATTCGGTTGAACGAATTATATATAAGTCGAATTAGTCCAGAAACCATTCCCCCTCTCTTCGGAGGGGGTTATGGGGAGGACAAAAACGAGAATCATGTTTAAAAATTATCTAAAAATCGCTTGGCGAAACCTCTGGAAGGACAAAGAATATAGCATTTTAAATATCTTCGGATTGACCGTTGGAATTACCTGTAGCCTTTTTCTGATCTTTTACGTTTTAGATGAACTAAGCTATGATCGTTACAATGAAAAGGCCGAACGTATCTACAGGGTAGTATCGCACATTCAGGAACCGGAAAGGGAAATGAAAACAGCCAATACGCAATATCCATTGGGGCCGGTACTTCAAAAAGATATTCCCGAGGTTGAGCAGGCGGTTAGGCTGGTAGGTGTTGAAGAAGTCTCTTACGAGGTAGGTGAAAACAAGTTTTTGGAAAATGAAATCTATTATGCAGACAAAAATCTTTTCGATCTATTCACTTTTCCCTTTATAGAAGGACTACCAGCAAAAGCCTTGGTCGAGCCAAATTCGATAGTATTGACCGCGTCTATGGCCGTAAAATATTTCGGAAAGGAAAATGTTGTAGGACAATCCTTGAAAAACAGTAGGGGTGAACTTTTTCAAGTAACCGGTGTCATTGCCGATGTTCCGAATAATTCACATTTTACAGCCGAAGCTTTTATTTCCTCTAGTACGCTACCGGAAGATTTTTCTAATTTCTGGGGCCAGTTCGGAAATTATTACACCTATGTGCTCCTTAAGCCCAATACCGATGCGAAGGGTTTTGAAGCTAAGATGCTTCCATTGTACGACGCATATATGGCCGAGATTTTTGAACAATACAACGTGAAGATAAAATATAAGGCCCAACCTATTACCGATATACATTTACACTCCGAATTAACTGAGGAGCCCTCAGAAACTGGAAGTATGTCGTATATCTATATTTTTTCGGTCGTCGCCTTATTGATGCTTATTATTGCAAGCATCAACTATATGAATTTGACCACGGCCCGGGCTGCTGGTAGAGCAAAGGAAATAGGTATCCGTAAAGTCGTGGGGTCATACCGCTCCCAACTTATTAAACAGTTCTTGCTAGAATCGTTGATGATAGCCTCAATTTCAACAGTATTAAGCATAGTACTTACCCTATTGTTAACGCCTTACTTCAATGATATTTCGGGTAAAGAACTTGCCTCGGAATCAATCTTGCAACCAAGTGTTTTATTGATTCTTAGTGGCATTGTGGTTTTGGTGGGTCTTTTAGGCGGTAGTTATCCGGCTCTATATTTAACGAGTACTAATCCAATTTCCGTACTCAAGGGTAAATTGGCGAAAGCTTCCACTAATAATGTTTTAAGAAAAGTATTGGTGACCGCACAGTTCTCAATTTCAATGATAATGTTGATCTGTACATGGGTGGTCTACAATCAATTGCATTATATGAAAGACAAAGATCTCGGTTTTAATAAGGAGCAAGTTGTTTCCATTAAAATAGACCGAATGGAAAATCGTACCGGGCAAATGAGAATCTTCAAAAATGAAGTGCTTAAAAATGCAGATGTTCTTTCGGCGAGTATTGCAGAGGCTACACCGGGCACACCTACCAATATTAGTCTGTTCGTTGTCGAAACAAAAGATGGGACGATAGATAAAGGAATTGACTTTTATGGTATCGATGAGGACTATTTCGAGACACTTGGTATAAAATTGACCAAAGGAAGGAATTTTTCCCTCTCAAATCCGGCGGACACTTTAAGCAGCGTTATCGTAAACGAAACACTGGTAAAGAACTTAGGATGGGAGGAACCGATAGGCAAAAAAATAGTATTCCCCAGTGATGTGGATACCGAGCTGAGTGTAATCGGGGTCATAAAAGATTTCAACCAAAAATCATTGTATAACCCAATAGAGCCATTGATTTTTGTTTACAATCCCAATGCTTCTGGTTTACAGGCAAAAATTGGCTCTGCCTCTATTTCTGCAACGATTGCCAAAATGGAGGCCTCATGGAAAGATCTGTTCCCCAATGCCCCGTTTCAATACAATTTTTTGGATCAAGAGTTTAACTCCCAGTATAGTGCCGATCAAAAAAGGGGGCAGATTTTCACGGCATTTTCTGCTTTGACAATTCTTATTTCCTGTTTAGGCCTTTTAAGCCTTGTGGCCTTTACTACGCAACAGCGACGGAAAGAAATCAGTATCAGAAAAGTCGTGGGCGCAAAGGTTTCGAACATTGTTTTTCTTATTGCTAAAAGTTTTATGGCCTTGATAGGCTTCGCATGTCTGTTGGCGTTCCCGATCGCTTATTTATTTATGTATAAATGGTTGCAAGTATTTCCATATAAGACAGAATTGAAAATATCCACTTTCCTGTTCTCGGCAATGATTATAGTCATCATAACCCTGTTAACGGTCGGTTTCCATACCATAAAATCAGCAATGGCCAACCCCATAAAAAGTTTACGCGCGGAGTGAAAGTCCATCGCTAACTCCCCCGGAGGGGGAGGATTTAAATTCGATTGAATGAAAAATAAAATATATAAGTTGAACTAATACCGATACCATTCACCCTCCTTTCGGAGGGGGCTAGGGGAAAGACAAAAACGAGAATCATGTTTAAGAATTATCTAAAAATCGCTTTGCGAAACCTATGGAAAAACAAAGGCTATAGCTTTCTCAACATCTTCGGTCTGGCTATTGGAATTACTTGTGCTAGTTTGATACTATTGTGGGTTGAAGATGAGGTAAGTTTCAATAATGTTTTCCCGAAACAAGACCAAGTGTATTATGTGCCCACCAACCAACAATATGAAGGGGAATGGCGTACGGTTTTTCAGTCCACACCTGGTCCGTTGGCAAAAGTGATGAAAGATGAGATTCCGGGAATTGTCGGAAGTTCTCGCACGTTGGGATATGACTTTCTTTTTGAAGTCGGTGAGCATTCTATCAATAAATATGGAAGGTTCGCAGATCCTGATTTTCTTGATATGTTCAATCTCAACTTTCTCGAAGGAAATCTTGAGAATGCCTTTAAGGAAAATGATGCCATTGTCATTTCCGAAGAAACGGCGACCCACCTTTATGGGGCAGGTACATCGGTATTGGGCAAGGTGATTCGAGTCAACAATGATACGAACTACACTATTACCGGGGTGTTCGAAAATTTACCGATTAATGTGAGCTATTGGTTCGATTGGGTTGCCCCGTTTGAAAGAATTGTAGCCGATAGGCCATGGATGACGGAATACGGGAGCCTTTTTTCGGACACTTTTGTAGAATTATCCCCTGAAGCCGATTTTGAAACCGTTGATGCCAAAGTACGTAAAATTCTTCCAGCAAAAACTGGAGAAGAAGACACCGTTGCCTTTCTTCATTCAATGAAAGATTGGTACTTGAGATCTAACTTTGAAGAAGGTAAAAAAGTAGGCGGACAAATCGTTTATGTGCGATTATTTGCCCTAATTGCCATTATCATCCTCTTGATCGCCTGTATCAATTTCATGAACCTATCAACCGCCAGGAGTGAAAAAAGGGCCAAGGAAGTTGGGGTGCGAAAGGTTCTGGGTTCCGGCAAAAAAAGATTGATTTCCCAGTTTATTGCCGAGGCTTTGATTACGGCGGCATTGGCGACTATAATAAGTGTCATCTTACTGATAATTCTCTTGCCCCAGTTCAACATCCTTATTGAGAAACAACTGGAGCCTCGACTTTTTGATACGACGCATTTGCTTTCCCTTCTTGGTATTACACTGATTTGCGGCCTTCTTGCAGGATGGTATCCCGCCTTTTACCTATCCTCCTTTAAACCCGTAGAAGTTATCAAGGGAACAAGGTCAAAAGAGGGTAGTGCCACGATGATCCGAAAAGGGCTGGTGGTTGCACAATTTACAGTTTCCATAGTATTCATTATCAGTACGATCATCGTTTACCAACAGGTAAAACACGTAAAAAGTCGCAATCTGGGGTTTGAAAAAGAAAACCTCATCAAAATGCCGGTAAACGGAGATGTTATTAAAAATTTCTACCCCATAAAACAGGACATGCTAGCATCGGGAATGGTTGAAAATATAGGATTGAATAATTCCGAAGTTCTCTCAGGAGGCAATAATGGTTCTGGTTTCGATTGGCAAGGCGGTACCGATACAGAAGACGTTTTGATTTCATTTAGGTACATAAGTTCCGGTTTTATCGAAACAGCGGGTATGGAAATTATTGAAGGAAGGGGTTTTAATGAAGATATCGACAACGCCAATAATAATATTCTAGTTACGGAGACTTTTGCGCGATTAATGGGCAAAGGTAGTGCCTTGGGTAAAACAGTTAGGCGTGATGGTGACACATACACGGTAGTAGGTGTTATAAAAGACTATTTGTATGGTGATATGTATGGCAAGAGCGACCCAGTTATGTTTTTTAATTTTCATGGTGATGCACGATTTCTCTACGTTAAAACCAAATCGGACATGACAATGGCCGAAACCCTTTCTGCCATGGAGAATGTTATGAAAACACACAATCCGGCATTTCCTTTCGAATATGAATTTGTAGACGATGCTTTTAATGCTAGATTCAAAAGTGAAAAGTTGGTAGGTAGCCTATCACAGATTTTTGCCCTGCTTGCCATCATCATTTCCTGTTTGGGGTTATTCGGCCTTTCGGCATATACCGCCGAGCAGCGTCGTAAGGAAATCGGTGTGCGCAAGGTATTGGGTTCGAGTGTTGGCGGTATTGTGCAGTTATTGTCAAAAGACTTCATGCGCTTGGTGCTCGTAGCCTTATTGATTGCCGGTCCACTCGCTTGGTGGATGATGCAGCAATGGTTGGAAGGCTTTGCATATCGTATCGAAATTAATTGGTGGGTGTTTGCCATTGCCGGAATTGCGGCAATTGTTATTGCCCTGATGACGGTTAGCTTTCAAGCCATTAAAGCGGCCTTGGCCAACCCTGTAAAAAGTTTGCGTACGGAGTGAAAGTCCCAGTTTAACTCCCACAATAGGGGAGGATTTGAATTCGGTTGAATGAAAAATATTTATGTTGAGTTAATCCCGATACCATTCCCCTCCTTTCGGAGGGGGCTAGGGAGAGGACAAAAACGAAAACTATGTTCAAAAATTACTTAAAAATCGCTTGGCGAAATCTCTGGAAGAACAAAGGGTACAGTGCTCTTAATATTTTCGGCCTAGCCATAGGCATTACCTGTACAAGCCTAATACTTCTTTGGGTGGAAGATGAAATGAGTTTTGATAATTTTTCCCAAAAACAAGACTTGGTGTATTACGTGCCCACCAATCAGCAGTATGAAGGAGAATGGGGTACCTACTATTCTACACCGATGTTGTTGGCCAAGGATTTAAAAAAGGAAATACCTGAAATCGTTAGAGCCTCTGCAACATCACCCCAAGCTTTGCTTTTTACCCAAGGTGAAAACGCAATCAATAGACAAGGAAGATATGCCAATGCCGATTTGTTTGAGATATTCAGTCTTAAGTTTTTAGAAGGAAATAAAAATACTGCATTTAACAGACCGGATGCCATTGTACTGACCCAGAAAACGGCTTCAAGTTTATTCGGTGAGAATGTCCAAGTTATGAATAAAGTGCTGCGGGTCGACAATAAAGATAATTACGTTATCACTGGTGTTGTAAAGGACCTACCGAAAAACGTGAGCTTTGGTTTCGAGTGGCTAGCTCCCTTTGAACGCTATTCCGCGGGTGTGGAGTGGATGCAGGACTATAACAGCAACTTTACCGACACTTTTGTCGAATTGGCACCAGGGGCTGATTTTAAAACGGTGAACGAAAAGGTCAAAAAAATACTGCCGTCAATAAAGGAAAATCCATATACATATGCGTTTCTACATTCCATGAAAGATTGGTATTTAAGATCGCATTTTGAGGGAGGCAAAATCGTAGGTGGTCAAATAGAGTATGTACGCATGTTCATGCTTATAGCACTGATTATCCTATTGATCGCCTGCATCAACTTCATGAACCTGTCTACGGCGCAAAGTGAAAAAAGGGCAAAAGAAGTGGGTGTTCGAAAAGTACTGGGTTCCGGCAAAAAAAGGTTGGTGACACAGTTTATGTCAGAGGCCATGATTACCGCTACGATCGCAGCAATATTTAGTGTTATTTTATTGATGTTATTGCTTCCTCAATTCAATGTAATGGTCGGAAAACAATTGTCATTCCACCTTTTTGACGCTGTCCATACACCTTCTATCATCGGCATTACCTTGATTTGTGGTCTTCTTGCTGGCTGGTATCCTGCATTTTATCTATCGTCTTTCAAACCGGCGGAAGTGATAAAAGGAGTAAAAACAAAAGAAAGCAACGCCACGTTAATCCGAAAAGGACTAGTAGTAACTCAATTTACCGTTTCCATCATATTTATCATTAGTACAATCATTGTTTATCAGCAAATACGACATGTAAAAGGCCGTGATTTGGGATATGAAAAAGAGAACCTGGTCAAACTACCGGTTAATGGGGATGTAGTTAAAAATTTCAACCCCATCAAAAAAGACATGATTGCCACAGGCAGGATTGAAAACGTGGCGCTTAACAACGCCGATATACTTTCTAGTGGCAACGACGGCTCTGGCTTTCAGTGGCCGGGCGGAACTGACACCGAAGATGTATTGATTTCATTTCGACACATTACTTCCAATTTTTTTGAAACCGCAGGCATGCAAATTGTTGAAGGCAGGGGCTTTAGTGAGGATGTCTCGAAAGATAGTTCGAACATATTGATTTCACAATCGTTCGCCCGTTTGATGGGTTCGGGAAGTCCTTTAGGCAAAATAATCACACGTGGAGAACCACGTACGGTCATCGGTGTTGTAAAAGATTACCTGTATGGCGATATGTATAATGCAAGTGGTCCGGTAATGTATTTTAATAATCCTGATTGGGCCAATTATATGTATGTAAAAGCAAAGATCGGCGTGACAATGGCATCTTCGCTAGCAGCCATGGAAAGTGTATTAAAACAACATAATCCGGCCTTTCCGTTCGATTATGAATTTGTTGATGATGCTTTTGACTCAAAATTCAGAAGTGAAAAACTACTAAGCAATCTATCTCGAATTTTTGCCCTGCTCGCTATCATAATTTCCTGTTTAGGATTATTCGGTCTAGCGGCATATACTGCAGAAAAACGACGAAAGGAAATTGGTGTACGCAAGGTTCTGGGATCAAGTGTTACAGGCATTGTACAATTATTATCGAAAGACTTTATGCGTTTGGTAATTTTCGCACTATTTATAGCCGGCCCCCTTGCTTGGTGGGCGATGCAAAACTGGTTAGAAGGTTTTGCCTATCACATTGAAATCAACTTGTGGGTTTTTGTCATCGCTGGGCTGGTGGCAATTTGCATAGCCTTATTAACAGTAAGTTTTCAGGCAATTAAGGCCGCGGTGGCCAACCCTATAAAAAGTTTGCGTACTGAATAATCTCCCCTTCTAATAAGGAGGGATTGAGGGAGGTGTAAAAACGAAAAGTTGCATAGATGCTGAAATGAATTCAGCAAAAAAAAACGAGAACTATGTTCAAAAACTATCTAAAAATCGCTTGGCGGAATATAAAACGCAACAAGGGCTACAGCTTTCTGAATATCAGCGGCATTGCCATCGGGCTTGCGGCTTTTTGGATGATTGCGCTATATGTTGCCGATGAATTCAGCTATGACAGATCATTTTCTAACGCAGAGCGTATCTACAGAGTCGCTCAACACGCGAATTGGGAGGGTGGAAACATGGACATTGCACTTACATCCCCACCCTACGCAACGACTTTTAAAAATGATTTTCCCGAAGTTAAAGATGCGGTAAGGATTGGTGTCGAGGCCGGTGATTTAATACACTACGAGAATAAAACGATAAAGCAGGATGATATATGTTACGCGGAAAGTTCTTTCTTTAAGCTATTTGACCATCCCTTTTTATATGGTAATTCGGATAACTCTTTGGCCCAGCCAGGATCGATTGTTATTGCCGAAAGCCTTGCCCTTAAGATTTTTGGGGATGCTTCCCAAGCCATCAACAAGACTATCGAAATGGGTAGTGGAAAATATCCGATCAAGGTAACCGGTGTTATACAGGATATGCCGCAAAATTCGCACCTGCAGTTCAGTGGAATCCGGTCATTTGAAAAAGACGATCTAAAAAGTGAAAATTGGGACGATGTATTTCTCTATACATACATCCTGTTAAAGAAAAGGGCCGACCTGAAATCCCTCGAAAATAAACTGGTTCCTCTTGAAAAAAATCTTGCCCAACAGAATGATTTTACAGATTTCCGAATGGAACTACAGCCGCTAACCTCAATTCACTTGCATTCCGATCTGGATTATGAACTGAGCAGCAACGGAAGCGTCGGTCGTGTATACCTATTTATTGTGATCGGCCTGCTCGTGTTGTTGATTGCGGTAATCAATTACATGAATCTTTCCACGGCGCGATCGACCATGCGAGTGAAGGAAATCGGGATACGAAAAGTTGTCGGCTCTGGAAGAAAACAGCTGATAGGCTTGTTTATATCCGAAGCACTGCTCGTGACGTTTATCGCTGCCCTGATTGCCTGTTTCTTGGTTCAATTGACACTTCCGTTTTTTAATGAACTCGCAGACAAAGACTTGGGCCTTTGGCGTTTTGGAATCGTAAATACCGTCGGATCGATTTTCATTTTTACGCTCCTGACGGGAATACTTAGCGGTAGTTATCCCGCATTGGTTTTGTCACGGTTCAAAATGATTCCGTCACTTAAAGGTCAGCTTGGCAATATGCAAAGCAGCGTAGTCTTCCGTAAATCGCTGGTGGTAGTACAATTTGTAATAACGGTCTGCTTGATAAGCGGATCCTATATTATATACAGGCAAATGCAGTTTGTGTCACAGAAAGACCTTGGCTTTCAGAAAGAGCAAATACTGATATCCCATATCGATAATATGGAAGTGCGCAACAAGATACCGGCCTTGAAACAGGCACTTTTACAAAGCCCACTGATCGAAGATGCCGCCACGGCAGGAAACCCCATTGGCACCAACTATCTCGGTAAAAATGGTTTCTATTTTGAAAAAAATGGAGCAATGCAATCCACAGCCCATCTCGCGAACAATATCTATGTAGATGAAGATTTCCTGCGAACCAATGGTATGCAGTTGTTTCAAGGAAGGAATTTCTCAAGTGATATGCCAACGGACAAGGAGGGTGCCGTAATCATTAACCAAACGTTGATGAGATCGTTGGGCTTTACCGATGCTATCGGGAAAAGAATCCAGTATAAGACAGCTAATGATAGCACGGTCAACCGAAAGGTTATAGGTGTTGTCAAAGATTTTCATTCCACTTCACTCCAACATAAAATCGAACCTATGGTGCTACTGATGCCCCCGAACGAAGGGGAACGGGACAATCTATATGTGAAAATCGCAAAAGGCCAAGCTGTGGCCGGTATCGCGTTTATAAAAAACACGTACAAAAAATTCGATCCTGATAATAAAGCGGACTTCCATTTTCTCGATGAGAATTTTAACCGGCAATATGTGGCCGAACAAAAACAGAAGAAACTATCGCTGATCTTTACAGTTTTGGCTTTTATCATTTCATGCCTTGGTCTGTTGGGCCTCGTAATCTTTATTGCTGCACAGCGTAAAAAGGAAATAGGGGTAAGAAAAGTGCTTGGAGCTTCCATAACCTCGGTTACGGTAATGCTGAGTAAAGATTTTGGTAAGTTGGTGGCCATCGCGGCCCTAATAGCTTTTCCCATTGCTTGGTTTGCCATGGATAGATGGTTACAGGATTTTGCCTACCGCATAGAAATTAAGTGGTGGATGTTTTTAACGTCTGGAGGTATTACCGTAATAATCGCCTTGATTACCGTAAGTTTTCAGGCCATCAAGGCAGCGAGTGTTAACCCCGTAAAAAGTTTGCGTACAGAATAAAATACACATCATCATCAAAAAACATCAATCATGTTCAAAAACTATCTAAAAATCGCTTGGCGAAACCTAAAACGGAATAAAGCCTATTCGGCTATCAACATTGGTGGACTTGCCCTTGGAATGGCGGTAGTCATCATGATAGGCTTATGGGTATTGGACGAATTTACGTTCAACAAATACCATGAAAACCATGATAAGATTGCCCAGGTCTATAATCGAAGCAAGAATTTGGATACTGGTGAGATTGGCTCATTCCCCTCCACGATGTACATCATGGGTACCGTAATCAAAGATAATCATCAAGACTATTTTGAACACGTTTTAAGGGGGACTTGGATCGGGGATTATGTGCTTACCAACGCAGGAGAAAATTATACCCAAACCGGGCAGTTTATCGAAAGTGGGGCATTAGATATGCTTTCGCTAAACATGATAAGAGGTTCTCATTCAAGCCTAGAAGATTTGAATTCAGTGGTTGTATCCGAATCGGCAGCATTTGCAGTTTTCGGTAAACAAGACCCCATCGGAAAATCCATAAAAATCAATAATGAGATGGACGCGGTCGTAAAAGGGGTTTATGAGGATTTGCCAAAAAACAACAGCTTTGAGAACGTAAAATTCTTTGCAAATTGGAATTTGACAGAAGCCAATGAACCCGAACGATTTGCACGATCTAAAACGGTATGGGACGACTGGTCTTTTCAGCTCTATGTGCAATTAAAACCCGAAATTTCCTTCGAAGCTGCTAATGCCGCATTACGAGATCTATATTTCCAATACGGCCCCTCTGATTCGATCGAGGGCTATGAAAAACGAGGTATTCATCCTTTTGCCTATCAGATGGATGAATGGCATTTGTATTCCGAATTCGATGAGCAAGGTATGCCGACTAAGGGCCGCATCACTTTTGTGTGGCTGTTTATCGCCATTGGCATCTTTGTACTGTTCTTGGCCTGTATAAATTTTATGAACTTGAGTACTGCCCGTTCTGAAAAACGGTCTAAAGAAGTGGGTATTCGAAAGACCGTTGGGTCTAAAAAGAAACAGCTGGTGATTCAGTTTTTGAGTGAATCATTATTGATTTCGAGTCTTGCAACGGTATTGGCCTTTTTGTTGGTATTGCTTTCCCTTCCTTGGTTCAATGAGCTTGCGGGAAAAAATATGGGTATTCCGTGGAGCAACCCATTTTTCTGGGTAGCGATAGTATCTTTTACATTCCTTACAGGATTGTTGGCGGGTAGCTACCCTGCACTTTATCTTTCCTCTTTCAGTCCTATCAAAGTTTTAAAAGGCACCTTTAAGGCAGGGCCTTATGCAACGGTGCCAAGAAAGGTTTTGGTCGTATTCCAATTTGCGGTTTCCATAATGCTTGCGGTCGGTACGGTTATCGTTTTTAATCAGATTGAATTTACCAAAGATAGACCTATCGGGTATGACCAAAGTAATTTGATGTCGGTTCAGATGAACAATCCGGAATACGCCGGTAAATACGATTTGTTACGTGACGAGCTTAAGAGTACAGGTGTAGTTGAAGAAATGACACAATCTTCTTCGCCATTGATTGGTGTATATAATAATGGTGGTGGCGGCATCAATTGGACAGGCAAAGATCCAGAAATGCGACCGGATTTTGGAATACTTCGAATAACGCACGATTACGGAAAAACTGTAGGATGGCAATTTTTAGAAGGAAGAGATTTTTCAAGGGAATTCGCCTCAGACTCAGCAGCTGTAGTCATTAACGAATCAGCCCAAAAGTATATGGGACTGGAAAACCCGGTCGGGGAATATATAACAGGCGGTAATGAACGTATTAAAATTATCGGGGTTACGAAAGATATGGTCATGCAGTCTCCCTTTGAACCTGTAAAACAGGCTTTGTTTTTTATTGATTACGACCGGGTGAATTATATCGAAATCAAACTAAAACCAGAGGCAAGTGCAAGTGCCGCCATTTCTAAAATAGAATCGATATTTGCCAAGGTAGTACCTTCTGCTAAATTCGATTACAAATTCGTTGATCAAGAGTTTGACCGCAAGTTCGAATCGGAACAACGTCTAGGCAATCTTGCAGGAGTCTTTACCCTCTTGGCTATCCTGATTAGTTGTCTTGGCCTTTTCGGCCTAGCCTCGTTCGTAGCCGAACAGCGCACCAAAGAAATCGGAGTACGAAAAGTTTTGGGCGCATCTGTTCTAAATCTTTGGAAAATGCTTTCTAAAGATTTCGTGCTGTTGGTATTGATTTCTTGTTTGATCGCTATTCCTATAATCTATCACTTTATGGGCCGATGGCTACAGAATTATGAATACCGAATGGAAATCTCTTGGTGGATTTTTGGGCTAGCTATAGCTGGAGCATTAGTGATTACAATTTTGACGGTAAGTTTTCAGGCCATAAAGGCCGCGAGTGTTAACCCCGTAAAAAGTTTGCGTACAGAATAAAATATAAATCATCATCAAAAAACATCAATCATGTTTAAAAACTATCTAAAAATTGCTTGGAGGAGTCTTAAAAAGCAACCCTTCTTTACCTTTCTCAATACGTTTGGGCTTGCCATCGGCATGGCTGGGGGTCTACTCATTTCTTTATACGTCTATGACGAATTGAGTTTTGATAAAATGTTTGTCGATGCCGACAGAATCTATAGAGTCAATGCCGATATTAAATTTGGCGGCGAAGCGAGCATATCAGCTGAAGTTTCGGCACCAATGGCCGAAGCGATCCAAAAAGATTTGTCCCAGGTAGAGGCCACCACGAGGATCCGAGATCAAGGTAGTGCCCTAATCCGAAAGAGTAACACCGAGGCTAACACCAAAGAGCTTCATGTTGCTTTTGCCGATCCTAGTATTTTTGGAATGTTCGGTATAGAATTACTTTCCGGAGATTCAAAAACCGCGTTGAAAGAACCGAATACCTTGGTTATGACAAGAATGGCCGCAGAAAAGCATTTTGGCGTAAGAGATGCTTTAGGCCAAAGCCTCATATTGAATAACAACGACACTTATACCGTAACCGGCATTATAGAAGACCTGCCCAAGAATTCATTTCTCAGGGAACATAGTGTTTTTATGGCTATGGCCGGATACGAAGATGCGCAGCTGCTTGAATGGGGCAGCCATAATTACTTTACCTATATCAAACTAATACCTAGCGCTAATATTGAGGATATACAGGGGCCCTTACAAGGTATGCTTGGTAAATATTTGATTCCATGGGTGCAAGCTATTTACCCTGGTATGACCCAAGAGGCTTTCGAAGCATCAGGAAACTATTTAAGGTATAGCACGATTCCGTTAACAGATATACATCTATATTCTAATAGAGACACTGAACTTAGTGCTAATAGCAGTATTGAAAACGTCTATATTCTATCTTTCATTGGCCTTTTCCTGATTTTGCTGGCGAGTGTTAACTTTATGAACCTATCGACGGCCCACTCCCTAAAAAGGGCCAAAGAAGTTGGTGTCCGCAAAACCTTGGGTTCTAACAAAAGTGATTTGATAAGACAGTTTCTCACGGAGTCAGGCCTCATGTCCTTTATTTCATTGCTTTTGGCCATCGTACTTGCGCTAGTGGCCTTACCTTTTTTCAATGAGCTTTCTGGCAGGTCCATTGCCTTGCCGTTTAGCAATCCCTTTTTCTGGCTTATATTATTTGGCACAACACTATTATTAGGGCTCCTATCAGGTAGTTACCCTGCCTTTTTTATGTCAAGATTTATGCCGGTCAAAGTTCTTAAGGGATCAGGGATGGCAAGTATTGGTGGAGGCAATGTAAGAAACTCGCTAGTCGTATTTCAATTTGCTATTTCTGTGTTTTTAATCGTGAGTACTTTAGTTGTTTTTCAACAATTACAGTTTATTCAAAACAAAGATTTGGGCTTCGTTAAAGACCAAGTGTTGGTCGTTGACGATGTTTCGGCCTTGGGTAGCCAGGTGCAACCATTTAAAGAGGAAATTCAGCAACTATCTCAGGTAAAAAGCACATCTCTGAGCAGTTTTTTACCAACTCCTTCTTCAAGATCTAATACTACATATTTTAAAGATGGGTCACCAGACCAAGAAGATGCGTTGAATATGCAAACATGGGCCGTGGATCACGACTACATGGCTACGTTAGACATTGAAATCGTTGCAGGAAGGGATTTTGATCGTCAATTCCCAACGGATTCAACGTCCATAGTTTTGAACGAGTCGGCCGTCAAAGTTATGGGTCTATCGCCAGAGGAGGTATTAGGAGTCAGACTTTCACGTGATTTAGGAGAGGAAAACCCTGTGTTTTTCAAAGTAATCGGCGTTGTTAAGAATTTTCATTTTGAATCACTGCGAGAAGATATTGGTGCCCTAAGTCTTTATTTGGGAGATTTTTCTAGCGCAATGGCCGTAAAAATAAATGAAGCGGACTTATCAAGTGCTGTTAGCAGTATTGAAACCTCATGGAACAATATTGCACCGGGACAACCTTTTAATTATTATTTCTTGGATGAATCTTTTAATAACACGTATGAAGCTGAACAGCGATTAGGCCAAATCTTTATCACATTTACGATTCTCTCCATTTTTATCGCCTGTCTGGGATTATTTGGTTTAGCTGCCTTTAATGCCCAAAAGCGAACCAAGGAAATCGGAGTTAGAAAAGTGCTTGGTGCAAGTGTAGGTCAAATATCATATCGACTTACGATTGACTTTTTAAAACTAGTGGGCATCGCCATTCTCATTTCGCTACCGATAGGGTGGTTTGCCATGAACAAATGGCTAGAAGATTTTTCATACCGCGTAGAAATGGGTTGGGGCGTATTTGCAGTTGCAGCTTTATTGGCCATAGCAGTGGCTATAGTTACGGTAAGTTTCCAGAGTATCAAAGCAGCAATCGTAAACCCGGTAAAAAGTTTGCGCACGGAATAATCCCGATAGCTATAGGGACATCATCATCAAGAACGACAATCATGTTTAAGAACTATTTAAAAATCGCCTGGCGGAACATATTAAAGAACAAGGGCATATTCTCCATCAACATTGTTGGGCTTGCCCTGGGCATTGCCTCTTGTTTGATTATTACACTTTTTGTAGTCGATGAACTGAGTTATGATCGCTACAATAAAAAGGCAGATGAAATTGTCAATGTGGTTTTCAGGGCAAAAATCAATGGGGAGGAAATAAAGGAAGGAGCCGTAATGGCACCTGTGGGGGAATCCTTAAAACACGAATTCCCTGAAGTGCTAGATGCCACCCGCATCCGAAATATCGGAACACCGAAGATTATTATTGACAATCAATCGTATCGTGAAGATAGATTCGCTTTTGTGGATGCCAATTTTTTCAATGTATTCACGCTTCCTATTATTGAGGGAGATTCCAGAAACCCACTTCAAGAGCCAAATACAGCGGTAATCACCAAAACCGAAGCCGAAAAATTCTTTGGCGCTCAGGATGCCATTGGCAAATTATTCTATTTGGAAGGACAAGAACAACCCTTTCGAGTAACGGGTGTTATTGATGAGGTGCCCCGAAACTCACACTTTCACTTCGATATTTTCGCTTCTATCGAAGGGCTTGATGAGGCCAAAAGCGACTCTTGGTTCAAAGGCGACTTCTTTACATATTTACTTCTAAAGGAAGGTTCTGATTACAAAAATCTGGAAACGAAGCTGCCTTATATACTAGAAAAGTATATGGGGTCTAAGATGCAGGAAGAAATGGGTGTACCCTTTGAAGAATTCACCAAAGAAAATCAATTGGGGTTTCGAATCTTTCCACTGACCGATATTCATTTATACTCCGATAATTCGTCGTATAGCCAATTGGAACAGGGCGGTGATATTAAGTATGTCTATATTTTTAGTGCAATCGCTCTTTTTATGTTGCTGATTGCATGCATTAATTTTATGAACCTCTCCACGGCCACGGCCGCAAAAAGGGCTAAGGAGGTAGGCATTCGTAAAGTCTTGGGGTCAAATAAAAACCAGCTGCTCTATCAATTTTTGTCAGAATCTTTTATTGCGACACTGTTGGCGGTGGTATTCGCGGCAATTTTGGTAGCTGTATCCTTGCCGTACTATAATGAATTGGCCGGAAAAGAACTACAAATCGATTTCCTATGGCAGCCTACTGTTTTGGTATCGCAAGTACTTTTGACTTTTTTGATAAGCCTTTTGGCAGGAGGCTACCCAGCTTTCTTTTTATCATCCTTCAAACCGATTGAAGCATTAAAAAACAAGTTCTTAGGAGGAAACAATAATAAGGGCGTCCGAAGTGGTTTGGTAGTTTTTCAATTTGTGGTCTCTGCCGGATTGATATTGGCGACCTTGATAGTGAACCAGCAAATGCAGTATATTCAAAACAAGGATATTGGCTATGAGAGAGATCAATTGCTCGTAATTCGAGAGGCTTATCTGCTAGGTAATGATCAAGAAGCTTTTAAAAATGAATTGCTTAAAAACCCTAAGGTAGCATCTATTTCACAATCAGCTTTCGCCCCTGCCGGGTTTTCCGATAATAATCAGACCATGATTTCTAAAGATGGTCAATTCGTAAGAAGAATGCCCGTATATAACATTGACGAAAATTATATACCTACTATGGGTATGCAGTTGATTGTTGGAAGGAATTTTTCCAAAGAGTTCGGTGCCGATTCCACAAATGTAATCATCAACGAAACCGCTGCAAAAGTATTAGGCCTTGGCGAAAACCCCTTAGGTAAAGTGATAACAGAAGGTGGAGGTACAAGAACGGTGGTAGGGGTCATCAAAGACTTTCACTTTAAATCACTACATCAGCCTATAGATCCATTATTCATGTTATATAACCCATATGGCGGCCTCATCATAAAGGCAAAATCGGCAGATATGTCCGGGCTGATTGCCGACACCAATACACTATGGAACGGTTTTAATAGCGATGAAACTTTTGGGTACACACTGTTAGATGAATCGTATCGACAGACCTATGCAACCGAACAAAAAATGGGAACAGTATTGAACGTCTTTGCGTTATTGACCATTTTGGTGGCCTGCTTGGGACTTTTCGGATTGGTGACTTTCACGGCCGAACAGCGGTTCAAGGAAATCGGTATCCGAAAGGTTTTGGGCTCGTCCGTATTGGAAATTATTGCGATGCTTTCTAAGGACTTTTTAAAACTGGTTTTCATTTCATTTTTTATCGCTTTCCCCCTTGGGTATTATTTGATGGACAAATGGCTGCAAGGTTTCGTGTATCGAATAGAAATGCAATGGGGGGTGTTCGTTTTGGCGGCATTGGTCACACTATTGATTGCATTTGGCACCATTGGCTGGAAGAGTTTTAGGGCCGCGACCATGAATCCTATTAATGCCTTGAGGGATGAATAAATAACACCAAACCTATGCTGAACTTTTCAGTATCAAATAACAAGAACCATGTTTAAAAACTATCTGAAAATTGCATTTCGAAGTTTATGGAGGCATAGGGGTTTCTCTTTCCTGAACATTTCTGGTTTAGCAATTGGTCTTACCGCCGGTTTTTTGATGCTTCTTTATGTGAGTTTTGAATTGAGTTACGATCAATTCCATGGCAAGGTTGATAGAATTTATCGAGTAGTTTCGGATATTGAAACTCCTTCAAGTTTGGTAAAAAATAGTGAACCCGCGTATGCTGTACCGCCGCATATGCAAGAAGAATTTGAGGAAGTTGAATCAGCCGTACGAATTTTGGAAACCGGCCTATTGGTACATAGAGATGGCGAAAGATACAATGAAAAAAAGGGCTTGGCAGTCGACCCCGATTTTTTTAAAGTCTTTGATTTTAAACTTTTATCAGGGGATAAGGAAAGATTGCTTACAGACCCCTTTAGTGTCGTTCTCTCCGAATCGATGGCAAAAAAATATTTCGGGGACGAAAACCCCATCGGCAAGTCTTTGGATATTGAAGATTACGGCTTTGTTGGAAATGTAACGGGGATTATGGAAGATATACCCGAAAATTCACATATTGTTGCGGACATTCTTTTTTCGCTAACAACCTTTCAAACGGAAAATTATAGTCCCGGAATGAATGACAACTGGGAGGGATATCAGCCATACGCTTATGTTCTTTTGAAGCCAAATATTGACCCTGAAGTATTGGAAACAAAGTTTCCCGATTTTTTAGAAAGGAATGACGGAGCGGGTATGAAAAAGCTCCAGGCATACGTTACTTTGTACTTAGAACCTTTTAGTGATGTATATCTACGCTCCGATCGCTTTAGAACTATAAACGGTAACATAAATAATATCTATACATTCTCTATTATTGCCCTATTTATTTTGTTGATTGCCTGTATTAATTTTATAAACCTTACTACGGCACGTTCTATGGAGAGGGCCAAGGAAGTGGGTATACGAAAGGTGATCGGTGCAAAAAAAAGACAATTGGGTTTTCAGTTTATCGGAGAATCGACCATCATTTGTTTATTGGCATTTTGCTTGACGGTTGTAATGACCGCCTTGATTTTACCCTATTTTAACGAAATGGCTGGCAAAGTTGTTGCTGAGGATATTTTTTCAAACCCAGTCCATTTGATTTCCTTATTCGTTATCGCGTTGCTCATCGGTATTTTGGCAGGCATTTATCCTGCATTTGTTTTGTCCTCATTTAAGCCGGTAAATGCTTTGAAAGGAAGTGTTTCCAATGGGGCAAGAGGAATTCTACTAAGAAAAGGATTGGTGGTTACTCAATTTTCTATTTCCATTGCACTAATCATCGGTACCATTGTCGTTTATAGTCAAGTGAATTTTATGCGTAATCAAGAGTTGGGATTCGATAAGGAGCGGACAGTAATATTGAGCTCCTCAAATACTGAATTGAAGGATGCAATCGAAGATTTATCCGGAGTAGCATCTACAAGTCTTGTTTCAAGTATTCCCGGTGGCGATAATCCTTTGGCTTATTCAAAGGTCGAGAATGTGACTGGCGATCAGCAAATATTGGATATAGCCGCGTACTTTGTAGATTTTGATGCTATTTCTCAATTTGACATGAAAGTCGTTGCGGGTAGAGGTTTCTCCAGAGATTTCCCAACTGATTCCACAGAAGCCATGGTTGTCAACGAAAGTACAGTAAAACTTTTGGGATATTCATCCCCCAAAGAAGTTCTGGGCGCCAAATTCGAGCAATGGGGGCGTACTGGCAGGGTTGTCGGAGTTGTACAGGATTTTCATTTTAAATCTTTAAAAGAAAATATAGAACCTCTGACCTTACGAATAGAGCTAGGCAGAACAGGTCGTTTGACCGTAAAATTGAAACCTGATGATATTGGAAAAACGGTAGCATCCATTGAGGAAAAATGGAAAACCACTGTACCTAACGAGCCATTCGACTACTATTTCCTGGATGAATACTTTGATCGCCAATATCGTGCTGACCAGCGGTTCGGTAATCTCGTTTTTAATTTTTCCTTGCTGGCGATTATTATTTCTTGCCTTGGTTTGCTGGGCCTGGCAGCTTATAGTACAATTCAACGACGTAGGGAAATAGGAATACGCAAGGTAATCGGTTCGTCGGTCATGGGGATAGTCGAACTTTTGTCAAAAGATTTTTTGAAACTGGTCGGCATAGCAATTATAGTTGCGTCGCCCTTGGCCTGGCTAGTTATGAATTCTTGGTTGAAGGATTTTGCTTATCGAATAGAGATTCAATGGTGGGTGTTCGCCTTTGCAGGAATTTCAGCATTATTAGTCGCGCTCCTAACTGTAAGTTTTCACGCCATCAAAGCAGCTTTGGCCAACCCTGTTAAAAGCTTACGAACAGAATGAAGTCCTCCTCCAGAAGGGGTAGGATTTAAATTAAGGACTAAAACCCTGTCGAATGAAAAGCATATAAGTTGAATTAACCCAGACACCATTCCCCCTCCCTCGGAGGGGCCAAGGGGGAGGACAAAACGAGAAACATGTTTAGAAACTATTTAAAAATCGCTTGGAGAAATATAGTCCGAAGCAAATTATTTACGACCATCAATGTTTTTGGTCTAGCTATCAGTATGTCCGTGGGTCTATTGATGATAACGTTTATTTCAGACTTGTGGTCGTATGACGATTTTCACGAAAACAAAAACAATATTTACCGTGTCATCACCCGCAACCAAGATGCCAATGGTCGTTTGATGACACTAGCCTCTAGCTCTGTAAAGGCCGGCCACAAAATAAAGGAAACAGTCTCTGGAATTGATGAGTTGACATTAATACGAAACGGATTTGGAGGCGACGCTGAAATAGGGGATAGTAAAGTGCCTTTGGGTGGATTATGGGCGGATAATTCTTTTCTAAACATATTCACATTTCCGTTATTGGAAGGTGATTCCGGTACTGCATTGCAAGAACCGTATTCGTTGGTCCTCACCGAAAAATCGGCCAAAAAATTATTCGGTAAAACGAATGCCGTAGGTAAAACGGTAAAGTTCGACACCCTTAATTATACGGTAACAGGTGTTATGAAAGATATTCCAAAACTTTCCCACCTCAATTTTGAGGCCCTCGTTTCCTTTTCTACTGTCGAACTCCAGAAACCCAGTGATGATGGTGATTTCTTGGGGTGGGGAAACTTCTACAGTAATTATATCTATGTCGCACTACCAAAAAACCCAGATTTACAAACATTACAATCTCGAATTGATAAGCTGTGTGAATCGGAAAATGCTGGAATTGAAAACCAGAAAATCATGTTGTCGCTACAGTCGTTGAATGAAATTTCTACCGGTACTACCCTTGTCAACGAGATAGGTCCTCATTTAGACGTCATGGCCATTTGGGTTATGGTGGCATTGACCTTTATCGTATTGCTCTCGGCATGTTTTAATTATACGAATCTCTCGATTGCACGAGGCTTAAAACGTACGCGTGAAGTAGGTATCCGAAAAGTAATTGGGGCTAAAAAAAGTCAGATTTTCGGGCAATTTATTACTGAGTCAATCGTAATCGCACTTCTTTCTTTGGCCTTTTCTTTTGTATTGTTAATTTTCTTGAAAGAACAGTTTATGGGGCTGCATCCCTATATCGAGCAATTAGTTTCATTGAAAATTTCAAAAGGTCTTGTATTTGGGTTTACTGTACTTGCCGTACTGGTCGGGTTACTGGCAGGAGTATTACCTGCACTTTTCTTTTCCCGAACTAAACCCTTGTCCATATTAAAAGGATTCTCTTCAATACGACTTTTTCAAAAATTGCGTGTACGAAGAGTTATGATCGTGGTTCAGTATGTTTTTTCCCTAATATTTATTACTACTACTATTATTGGCTACAACCAGTACAAAAGTTTTATAGCCTATGATTTGGGTTTCTCCACTGAAAACATCCTGAATATACAATTACAAGGAAATAAACCGGATGTATTTGTCGAAGCACTTTCCGAGATACCTGCGATATCCGAGATTTCGCAATCGAGAATTATCACCAGCCTAGGAAATATTTATGGTACGCAATTGAAGTACAAAAACCCGAACGATTCTGTTATGGCAAGACAGAATGTGATAGATGAAAAATATCTGCCGATGCATGGACATGAATTCTTGGCTGGAAATAATTTTAGGAAAAGATCGGAGTCTGTCGTTGAAAACGAGGTCATCGTGAATGAAAAACTCCTCAAACGATTCAATATTGGAGAAGACAATCCGGATCGGGCTCTCGGTGAAATCGTTAACGTAGAGGGAAAGGAGTTGACCATAATCGGTGTGCTGAAAGATTTTCATTATGAAAAGCCAATGCAGGCAATAGAACCGGTAATCTTGCGGTATTCGGCAAAACCTGGGAACTATATTAACACCAAGATATCTTCAAATGATTGGCCCGCAACACTGGCCAGTATCGAAGAAGCTTGGAAACGAATAGATGACATTCACCCACTGGAAGCAACCTTCTATGAGGATCAAATCGAGTATTCCTATAGTCAGTTCTCAATTATGATAAAGGTAATCGGATTTTTAGCCTTTCTAGCGATCTGTATTTCCTCCCTAGGTTTGCTCGGCATGGTCGTGTATACCACGGAAACCAGAATACGGGAAATAAGTATCAGAAAAGTTCTCGGAGCGGCGGAAGGCAACCTTATTTATCTACTGGGCAAAAGCTTTTTCGTGCTACTTCTGCTTTCCGCAGTTATTGCCCTTCCAGTGACCTATTTGCTTTTCGACAAGATAATTCTGACCAACTTTGCCTTTCATCAACCTATCGGTTTGGCCGAATTATTTGTAGGGTTCCTTGGTATCTTAGGTATCGCCGTACTAATGATAGGTTCGCAAACTTTTAGAGCTGCGCGTACAAACCCCGCTAAAATTCTTCGAGATGAATAATCAAAAAACAAATATTCATGTTTAAAAACTATTTAAAAATCGCATGGCGAAACCTAACGAAAAATAAAGGGTATTCGGCAATCAATATTGGTGGCCTTGCACTGGGCATGGCCGTAACCCTTATAATAGGGCTTTGGATTCAAGACGAACTGTCTTATAATGACTATTTCACCAAAAAGGATCGGATTGCACAGGTCTATCAATCGCAGACTTTCAATGGCAATACCGGTACAGGTCCGGCCATACCTAGGCCATTGGAAATGGCACTTAGGGAAGGTTACATCGACAATTTTAAGCATCTCGTAATGTCTTCTTGGAACAATTCACAATATCTGAACTATAAGGAAAAAAGCCTTTCGAAGACCGGTAATTTCATGCAACGCGACGCGCCTGAAATTCTAGATTTAAAAATCCTTAAGGGTGAGAAAGATGGCCTACGAGATATAAATTCCATCATGTTATCTGAATCCGTTGCGAATGCCTTGTTCGGTGATGAAGAGCCTATCGGCAAAGTCTTAAAGGTAAACAGTCAGTACGATATGGAGGTGAGTGCGGTTTATGAAGATATTCCGGTAAACAATTCATTTAATGATGCTGAATTCCTGATGCCGTGGGAAAAGTATATTTCCGGCCAGGAATGGATAAAGAACGCCGTTGACCACTGGGGGAATAACTCGTTCCAAATGTTTGTGGAAATTCCCGAAAATACCACCATGGAAAAAATTAGCGAGACCATACTGAATGTAAAAAAAGATGCGAACGAGGATACCGCGGAGTTCAAACCGCAGATATTCCTTTTCCCGATGAAAGAATGGTATTTACGCGGTAATTTTGAAAACGGAAAACAAGTTGGAGGTCGAATAAAATATGTATGGCTTTTTGGTATCATTGGTGCTTTTGTTTTGTTATTGGCCTGCATCAATTTCATGAACCTCAGTACTGCCCGATCAGAAAAACGGGCCAAGGAAGTCGGTATTCGAAAATCTATCGGTTCGCAAAGGGGTCAACTGATCAACCAATTCTTAAGCGAATCCTTTTTAGTGGTCTTGTTTGCGTTTTTCGTTGCTATCTTGATTGTTTTGTTGTCTATAAATGGATTTAACGAATTATCGAGAAAAGAGATATCCTTTCCTTGGGGTAACGGTATTTTTTGGTTGAGTTCGTTGATTTTCATCCTGTTTACGGCCTTGGTGGCCGGTAGTTATCCGGCACTTTATTTATCCTCGTTTAGACCTGTAGATGTTTTAAAGGGAACTTTTAAGTCCGGCAAATATGCTGGCTTGCCAAGAAAAATTCTGGTGGTGCTACAGTTCACGGTTTCTGTTGCTTTTATTATTGGAACGGTCATCGTCATGCAGCAAATCAACCACGCTAAGAACCGGCCGGTGGGTTATGATAAAGAGGGTTTGGTGCAAATACCAACCATGAGCCAAGACTTCGAGGGAAAATATGAATTGATGCGCAGTGAGTTTTTAGGTTCAGGCGCCGTTGTCGAAATGTCTACCTCAAGTAGCCCGACTACCCAAATATGGTCCAACCGCGGTGGTTTTGAATGGGAGGGCAAACCCGAAGGGTTTCAAGAAGATTTGGCTTGGACCGAGGTTTCACATGATTACGCAAAGTCGTTGAATTTAAAAATTGTTCTAGGAAGGGATTTTTCCAAGGAATTCGCATCCGATTCTAATGCCGTACTCCTTAATCAAACTGCGGTTAAATATATGGGGCTTACAGAGCCTATCGGAAAATTTATTAAAGATGATGATGATGAAGAAGATCCCGATCCGCCCATGAAAATCATTGGCGTAGTAGAGGATATGATTACACAATCTCCATACGAACCCGTGAAGCAAGGTGTTTACGTCTTCGATGATGGGGATAATGCAAGCTATTATAACCTAAGGTTGAACCCAAATCAGAGTTCAAGTCAGAATATAGCGATTGTTGAAAGGATATTTAGAGAACATTTCCCCGACATTCCTTTTCAATATGATTTTGTAGATGAAGAGTATGGAGAAAAATTCGCTTCTGAAGAACGTGTAGGAACCTTATCGGGTATTTTCACGGCCCTCGCTATCCTAATTAGCTGCCTTGGATTATTCGGGCTTACCTCTTATGTTGCAGAGCAACGCACCAAAGAAATTGGCGTTCGAAAAGTTCTGGGCGCATCGGTTTTCAATGTTTGGAACATGCTATCAAAAGACTTTTTGAAACTGGTTATCATTTCTTGCTTTATCGCTATTCCCATTTCATATTACGTTATGAACGGTTGGTTGCAAGACTACCCATATCGGGTCATATTGGAATGGTGGATTTTTGCCCTTGCCGTTATCGGTGCGTTGGCAATCACCATTCTTACGGTGAGTTTTCAGGCGATCAAAGCCGCGAATTCGAACCCTGTAGAAAGTTTGCGAACGGAATGAACGCCCCCCTCCACCTCTAGCTCTCCCAGAGGGAGAGAACTGGCTCCGTACAAAGAGAGTGAAAAGAGTAGAGAAGTTAGCTCTTTCCACTCTAGGGAGTTTCGGCTTGGGGACTTTTGAAATAAGGTCATGGACCTAAAAAGAATAACGAGCAATAATGAACGAATAAATCATGCTAAAAAATTATCTAAAAATCGCTTGGCGAAATCTAATCAGAAACAAGAGCTTTTCCATTCTCAATATTGTAGGGCTATCCATTGGTCTGGCGGTTACAGCCCTAATTTTGATTTGGATAAATTTTGAATTGGGTGTCGACCAATTTCATGAAAATAATGACCGTATTTACGAGGTGTACAATCAATACCCCGTAGATGGTGAAATATGGACTTGGAATTCAACACCAAAGGTAATGGGGCCGGTAATCGAAAAAGATTATCCCGAAGTAGAAAATGTCACCAGGTTCTTTGACGCATCGTTCTTGTTTTCAACGGATGAAAAAAGAATAAAGTCCAGTGGAAATATTGTGGACGCCGATTTTTTAAAGATGTTCAGCTTCCCGTTATTGGAAGGAAATATAGAAACGGTTTTTGAGAATGTCAACTCGGTAGTAATTACCGAATCGTTGGCAAAAAAGATGTTCGGTGATACACCTCCAGTAGGCAAAATTGTAAAGGTAGATAACGTAGATAGTTTTATCGTTTCAGGGGTCTTGAAAGACTTGCCCTCAAATACGGGTTTCAACTTTGAATTTTTGATGCCATGGAAATATTTGGTCCAAAAAGGCTGGCACGATGAACATTGGGGTAATAATTCCATAGCTACATATGTAATGCTCAAAGCGGGAACCGACTATACGGCATTCTCCAAAAAAATAAAAAACTTACGTGAGCGATACGATAAAGAATCCCCTGATATTGTAACTTTTTTATATCCTTTTTCACGGTATTGGTTGTATTCGGATTTCGAAAACGGGAAGGAGGTCGGCGGTCGAATAGACCTTATTCGAATGTTCGGTATCATTGCCGCCATTATTTTGATTATCGCCTGTATCAACTTTATGAACTTAAGTACGGCCCGAAGTGAAAAAAGGGCCAAAGAAGTAGGCATACGGAAGGTGGTCGGAGCGAGAAAAACAGCCCTGGTTGTTCAATTTTTAGGTGAATCGATATTTATTTCCTTCTTAGCGGCACTATTGGCATTGGTTATTGTGTTGGTTGCTTTACCATCATTTAGCACACTGATTGAAAAGCCGTTGTCATTGGAGTTGACCAACCTATGGTTTTGGATAGCTGCATTAGGGGTCATACTATTTACAGGAGTTTTGGCAGGTAGTTATCCTGCCCTATATCTTTCCAGTTTTAAACCTTCGGCCGTATTAAAAGGAACTTTCAGAAAACTAAACAGTCCCATCACCCCTAGAAAAGTATTGGTCGTACTTCAGTTTTCGATGGCCATAGTACTCATTACGGCAACTATCATCGTTAAGCAACAATTGAAAAAGGTTCAAGATCGGCAAACAGGCTATGCCAAAAATAATTTGGTGTACTCGATTATGGAGGGCGATGTTGAAAAGAATTATACGCTTATTAAAGAAGAATTATTGGCGTCGGGTACAGCGGTATCTGTCACTAAGACCGGTTCCCCGATTACCGAAAGTTGGAGTAATTCATGGGGGTTTGAATGGAAAGGCAAAGATGAAGATAATAAAACCTTGGTCCATAGGCTCCCTGCCGATGATGCCGTTGCAAAAACGATGGGTATTGAACTCGTAGCCGGGCGTGATTTAGATTTGAATAAATTCCCAACAGATTCAACAGCAGCTATTATCAATGAATCTGCTGTCGAATTGATGAATTTTGAAGACCCTATCGGACAAATTATTCGTGACAGTGGTATAGATTGGCATGTGGTGGGCGTCGTCAAAGATTTCGTCATGAACTCCCCTTTTCAAAATGTTCATCCGATAGTCATAGAGGGGGCAAAATCTTGGTTCGGTGTAATTCATATCAAATTCGACCCTTCGAAAAGCACCTCCGAGGCTATTGCGCAGGCCGAAGCTATATTTAAAAAATACAACCCTGAATATCCGTTTAACTATGAATTTGTAGATCAAGAATATGCCAAAAAGTTCAACAACGAAAAAAGAACGGGAGAATTGGTTGGCCTTTTCACCTTACTTACTATTTTTATTTCATGCCTTGGCCTATTTGGACTCGCATGTTATATGGCCGAAAATAGGATTAAGGAAATCGGAATCCGAAAAGTTTTGGGGGCCTCTATACGTAATATAACAACACTTCTTTCAACCGATTTTTTGAAATTGGTGGTAATCGCTATTGTAATTGCTGTGCCGATTTCATGGTATTTTATGAGCAAATGGCTGGAAGATTTCGACTACCGAATTACGATTTCTTGGTGGATTTTCGCCTTGGCCGGGCTTTTGGCTCTAAGTATTGCATTTTTCACGGTAGGTTATCAGGCCTTTAGAGCGGCAATTGCAAATCCGGTAAACAGTTTACGGAACGAATGAAACACTAGAAATTATGTTTAAAAACCTTCTAAAAATAGCATTTCGTAACATCTGGAAAAACAAGATGTTCTCTTTAATAAACATAGTCGGTCTATCAATTGGATTAAGCGCAGCTTTTGTAATTGGCGTCATGATCTATTATGATTTCACCTTTGATAAATTTCATAAAGATGGGGATCGAATTTATAGGGTAACAACAGAGTTCACTTCGGCAGATGGAAGCTTTTACAACCATGCCGCTTCCATTCCTATAGGTGATGCGCTCAAGGAAAGGGCAGCTGGTATTGAGACCATCGGCACCTTTTTCACCTCTGAAATGGACAAGGTGGAAAATAAGGAAACGGCAAAGGTCTTTAAGATTATCGAAGACATGGTCTTTGCCGATGCCTCCTACTTTGATCTTTTTAAATACAAATGGCTAGCAGGAGATAGACGCGAATTGCTTTCGAATCCTAACGAAGTCATATTGACAAAGAAAAGGGCGGCCAAGTACTTTCCCAAAACGGATCCTGAACAGGTTATAGGTAAAATATTGGTCTATAACGATTCTGTTCCGGTAAAGGTGACAGGTGTGGTCGCCAATTTTGAACAGCGGAGTGATTTTTATTTTAAGGAATTCCTTTCTGTCAAGACCGCAAACAACACGTGGCAAAAAGACCAAGTCTTTAACGATGAATGGAACAATACGAACTCTTTTTCCCAATTGTTTTTAAAAGTGGGAGAGAATGGTAATGTAGCGGACATTCAAAAACAATTGGATGCTTTGGCCAAAGAACATCAAGACAAGACGTTGATCGATATGGGGCAAGGTCGAATTTTCCATTTACAGCCATTGGACGATTTGCATTTTAACAAAGACTATGGGGTATTTGACGGCACAGACTATCAGGCAAGTAAAACCTTACTCTTCGGTTTGGCCTTCATAGCATTATTTCTTTTGATCTTGGGCTGTATAAATTTTATCAACTTGAATACGGCACAGGCGACCCAACGCGCCAAAGAAATTGGAATCCGTAAAACGCTTGGAAGCTCCAAAAAGCAGTTGGTTTTTCAATTTTTAGGAGAAACATTTCTCTTGACTTTGGCAGCCGCCGTATTTTCTTTGTTCCTGTCGTATTGGATGCTACAGGTATTTGCTGATTTTATGCCACAGGGAATAAATTTTAACTTGTTCAAAAGTCCACTGTTAGTGTTGTCAATCGTTCTATTGCTTTTCTTGGTAACCTTCTTGTCAGGGTTTTATCCGGCACTGTACCTGTCTCGTTTCAAACCGATATCGGTACTTAAAAATCAGGTATTTCCCAGCGAAAATAAAGCTGGGCTACGACGGTATCTGACTGTTTTTCAGTTTACGGTCGCCCAAATATTTATCATTGCCACCCTGATTGTGGGCAAACAGTTGAACTATGTAATGAACAAGGATATGGGGTTCAAAACAAAAGCGATAACCAACGTTAGATTGCCCTATCAAGATAAGTCCATGGGCAAAAGACACGGTTTTGTGGAAAAGATAAAAGCATTACCCCAAGTAGATCAGGTAAGTCTAGGATGGATACCCCCGGCTTCGAATAGCAATCGATCGTCAATGGCCACCTACACCAACGACGGACAAAAAGTGTATACCGACTTAAAACTGCTTACGGGAGACCTGAATTATTTAAGGCTATACGGCATCAAATTGTTGGCTGGTCGTGATAGGTTGAACGATACCATTAGGGAATACGTAATCAATGAAACCTACTCCAAAATATTGGGTTTTAAAAACTCTTGGGATGCCATCGGCAAGACAGTAAAAGTGAACGATGAACTAATCCCGATCGTAGGGGTTATGAAGGATTTTAACCAACGTTCCCTAAGAACATCGATTAAACCCATGGCCTTGGAAGGAGACTGGCGAAGCCAACATAATTCTCAATTTAGTATTACGCATATTGCATTACAGGGAAAAACGGCTGCAGATTGGCCTAAAACGATTAAAGAAATTGAAATGGCCTATAAATCCTTTTATCCCGAGGCAGATTTCGAACTGAACTTTTTTGATGAGGAAATCAGAAGGTTTTATGAGCAAGAGCGACGAACCTCGCTCTTGTTAAGCTGGGCCATGGGCCTAGCCATAGCCATCAGTTGCCTTGGCCTTTTCGGCCTAGTCATATATACCACCGAACGCCGCACCAAGGAAATTGGAATACGAAAAGTTATGGGGGCATCACTTGCGCAACTGAACTTTTTGCTCTGCAAAGAATTTTTGATTCTGGTAGGCATCGCCTTTATCATTGCAGCGCCTATTGCGTGGTACGGTATGAACAACTGGTTACAAGATTTTGCCTATAAGACCGATATGAATTGGTGGATTTTTGTCCTCAGTGGAGTCGCCATGCTGCTGATTGCTTTGGTCATCATCAGCATCCGAACAATTGCGGCCGCGAACAGAGATCCGGTAAAGAGCTTGCGAACAGAATAAAGTCGCCCAACCCGCAGAGGGGGAAAATTTAACTCCCTTCCCTTCCGGAGGGGGGGTCAATCAAAACCTTGCAAAGACCTGTACTTACGTTGTCAACATATTATACATATTCTGTCTAATTATTTTACACATAAAGCCCTTTTTATATTTCAAAATTTGGTAATATATTGATTTTTAGCATAGTATGAACATGGCATGAAAATCGACATTCCCTTATTGGTTTCCTATAAAACCAGTAATGAATTTGTGTAAAATTAACCCTCATGTTAAGAAACCATCTAAAACTATCGTTTCGTAATCTCTGGAAGAATAGAATGCTCTCAGCACTTAATCTGCTTGGGCTAAGTATTGGTATCGGAAGTGTACTCACTTTGCTATTTTCTGTATATGCTTACTATACCGCAGATACCAATATAGAGGATCAAGAAAACATCTACTACTTCAAGACCATTACTACTGGAGGAGACAGGTACAATGAAAATCCTTACCCTTTAATGGACATAATTGTGGAGACTTCACCTCAGGTCGTCACTGGTACGCATAAACATGGTTGGGGCAATATGTGGTTGGAGCGAGGAGAAAAAGAACTACAAGAACGCACCGATTATGTGGATTCTGAATTTTTTAAGGTATTTACATTGCCATTAAAATATGGGAATGCAGAAACCGCTTTAGAAAAGAAGTATTCTATCATTTTGACCGATAGGGTCAGTCAAAAAATCTTTGGCGAAGAAAATCCTGTTGGCGAAACGCTGATCGGGGCTGACTCTCTAAACCTTACAGTAACAGGTGTTTTTGAGCCGATTAGTCCATATTCTTTCTTTCGGCTGGGAGTAGTCTTGCCCAATGCTATTTTGAAAGACAACCCAAATTTTCTTTCTCAAACAAATTGGTACAACAGTTTTTCCCCTAGCTATGTGAGGGTGCAACCAGGTACCGATATCGCACAGTTGGAGAAGCACGTCAATCAACTGGTGCAGAATAATTATCCCGACCCTTCAATCATTGCTGAGATGAAGGCCATGCCCTATTCAGAAAGCCGGATGGATTCTATTCCCGTAGTCAAAACGATTATTTGGGGTAATATTGCAACTTCTTTTTTCATACTGCTAATCGTGCTTGTTAACTTACTTAATTTGAATACTTCGACCATGTTTCGAAGGACTAAGGATATTACGGTTCGGAAAATTTTAGGGGGAAGTAAAAAGAGTGTTGTTTTTCAGTTTTGCTTGGAAAATGGTATTTTAGTTTTGCTTTCGATCCTGATTTCAGGAGGGCTCTTTCTAGGGTTTTTGTTGCCTAAATTGAACGATATTTTCGGGGCAGACTTCGGGAAAATATCCTTTTCTTTAGAAAACGACTATCCTGTTGTTCTTGGGGCAATAGCTCTGGGTGTTTTTGTGACCTTTGTCGTGGGTATATTTCCTACTTTACGTTTTATTTCCGTTCCAATAGCTACGGGGATAAAGGGAAGAATAGAAACTATCAGAAGCAATTTCTTGCTCCGTAATTCCTTTGTCATCCTTCAATTTGCCATAGCGATTCTCTTCATCTGCGCTGCGATTATCTTGAACAGCCAAATCGGTTTTATGAAAAATGCGGATATAGGTTTTGAACGCGAAAATATCATTGTCGGAAACATCGATCTGGAATATAAAAACATTGAGTCGGCCAGCTCGAACTTTGAAGCGCTGTTAGACGAACTAAACGCTAACCCATATGTAAAGAGCGTTTCGACTAGTGAGGCGATTCCCTCCGATTATTATTTTAACTACACTACCTATCATGACGCAAATAGCGGTAGAGATGTGCGTTTTCGTCGTTCTCACACGGATGATGGTTATTTGAAAACACTACAAATTCCCACGGTGGTCGGAAGGGATTTTGATGAGAATCTAGATAGTCCGGATGATAATCCGGTCATTATCAATCGCAGTGCCATGAACGCTTTTGGCTGGAATTCGATTGAAGGCAAACGATTGAAGTTCAAAAATGATGCAACTTCAGGATATCCTATCGTTGGGGTGATGGAGGATTTTCACTATCAAGACCTTCAGAATGCCGTCGAACCTTTGGTCCATTTTTATCGTGAGAAAAAGGACTTAGGCGCCCATCGCTATCTTTCAGTAGCAGTGGTAAAAGGTCAAGAAAAAGCAATAAAAGATATGATTGCATCTGCCTTTGGTAATATAGATTCCCGTAGAAATTACGAGCAAGCCTATTTAAGTGAGAAGGTAAGTGGCCAGTACCGCTTAATCGAAGGAATGCTGACAACCGTAAATGTTGTGGCATTACTGACCATTTTTATTTCCTGCTTAGGCATGTTCGGTCTGATTTCCTTTATGGCGAAAAGAAGAATAAAGGAAATAGGTATACGTAAAGTGTTGGGTGCGGGCGTATTCAAAATAGTTGTTTTGTTGTCAAAGGATTATATCATTCTAGTGGGTATTGCTGCCTTGATTGCTTTTCCGGCAGCTTGGTATCTAATGAACGCTTGGCTGGGCAGTTTTGCTTACAGCATTACCATTCAATGGTGGATGTTTGCCTTAAGCGGTCTGATTGCCTTTTTGATTACATCAACTACTTTGGGTATTCAAGCCATAAAATCGGCCTCGGCGAACCCGGTAAAAAGTTTGCGAACGGAGTAAGAAGATCCTCCCCCCAGCCCTCCACGAGGGGAGGGAGTCAGTTCTCCCTCTTCTGGGGGGAGTTAGAGGGGGGCTTTTCAGGCTAGTCAAAAAAAATAGAGTCAAATAAGAAACCTAATGTACAAACTATTCCTAAAAATTGCCACCCGCTACCTTTTAAAGAATAAGCTGTATTCGTTTATCAATATTTTTGGGCTGGCTATTGGCGTGGCTTCGTTTGTTCTGATAATGCTGTATGTAAATTATGAATACAACTACGATACTTTTGAAGACTCAGAGCAGGTACAGCGCATATACATGGACTACACAGAGGATGGTGTATTTGTGCCCGGTGATGCTCAGACCTATAATCTAACTGGCCCAACACTAAAAGATGCATTTCCTGAAATCAAAGATTTTGTACGCCTGTCACATATAGTAGATGTTTCCTTTCAAAATGATAATATACGTATTCATGGAGAAAAAGGCGCACTGGCAGATGCATCCGTTTTTGATATTTTGAATTATTCCTTAGTAAAAGGCGATGTCAATACCGCTTTGAAAGAACCTTACTCCATTCTATTGACCGAGACTTTGGCTGGTAAAATCTTCGGAAATGAGAATCCTGTCGGGAAATCCATCGAAGTTATTTTTAATGGAAATACCTTGTTTACGGTAAAAGGGATATTGAAAGATCGGCCGAGCAACTCCCACATGAATAACGATTTCTTGATGTCGTTCGATACGGGCTTGACTTGGGACGGGTATCCGGATAACCCAGAACCTAACTGGAACGGAAATAACTTATACACCTATATCAAAATCGATGAGAACACGGATGTTGCTGCGTTAAAGACAAAAATTATGTCCTTCAAAGTGGAGAGCCTACCCTTTGAAAGACATAATATGGAATCTTTGGAAGCGATACACCTACATTCCGACAAACCGTACGAAGCCCAAGCGAACGGTAGCGCAAGTAGGATAAATTTTCTGTTGGCCATAGCGTTTATAATTATTCTGCTCTCATGGCTGAATTATGTAAACCTCTCCACGGCCAAATCGTTAGAACGCGCTAAGGAAACGGGAATACGAAAAGTGGCCGGTGCGCAAAGGCCACAAATTATCGTACAATCGCTCTTAGAGTCATTGCTCTTAAACCTGATCGCAATTGCCATTGCGATTGTCGTGGTGTTGCTCGTGCTGCCCGTATTTAATGGTTTTATCGGAAAAGAATTGAGTTTGGGCTTTTCAAATTTCACGGAGTTTCTACCAATGTTCGGTTTCATTTTAGCTGGCACCTTGGTTTCTGGATTATACCCAGCGATTGTACTGAGCAGTTATACCCCGGCAAAGGCATTAAAAGGAAAAGTTAGAACAGATAGCGGTGGCCTTACGATTCGAAAAGGATTAATAGTTGGGCAATTTTTGGCGACCATTATCCTATTGATAGGTACGATAGTAGTAACCAAGCAAATCAATTTTTTACAAGACCAGCCGATCGGGGCAAATCTTAATCAGGTTCTCGCTTTAAATGGGAAAATATTAGCCTACAGACAAGATTCGCTTTTAACAAACGATTTTAATACGTTGAAAAAGGAATTGAAAAATCTTCCTTTCGTCAAGAATGTAGCTATGTCCGAGACCTACCCGGGGGGTGCCTATGATAATATGTCTTCGGCAGTAGGTATAACTTTTCCAAACGGAACAAAGGATGATAAAAGAATATGGTACCATTATGCAGTTCAACCAGAATATTTTGAGTTAATGGATATGGAGTTCGTTGCTGGAGGCCCCTTTCTTGAAAAGTCAGAAGGTCATAGCAATAGTATCGTGATGAACGAGCGGTTTATAAAACATATGGGTGTTGCTAAAGCGGAAGATGTAATAGATAAAATCGTAAAATTTGGAGGAGAAGATTGGGTCATCGTTGGGGTCATCAAAGATTACCATCATTTTGGTTTAAAAACAAGTATCGAACCTTTTGTTTTACGCTACGGAACCGACTGGAGCAATCTTTTGGTACAACTTGACCAAAGTGTATTGTCTGCAACGGTGATGAAAGGAGCGATTTCACAAATCGATAAAAAGTGGAAGGACATACTTCCTGAAAGTATTTTCAACTATACTTTTTTAGATCAAAATTTTGAGGCACAATATAAAGAGGATAAAGCCTTTGGGTCGGCTTTTCAGATTTTCACTATCCTAGCTATTTTGATTGCCTCGATGGGTCTTTTTGGGCTTACTTCTTACACGTGCATCCAACGTAAAAAAGAAATCGGTATTAGAAAAGTAAACGGTGCAACAATTACACAAATTCTCTCGCTGCTGAACAAAGACTTTGTAAAGTGGGTCGGTTTAGCTTTTAGCATTGCCGTACCTATTTCATGGTACGCCATGAACAAATGGTTGGAGGGTTTCGCTTATAAGACCGAAATGAGTTGGTGGATTTTCGCTCTGGCGGGACTGTCCGCTTTGGTCATCGCATTGCTAACAGTAAGCTGGCAGAGTTTTCGGGCTGCGGCGGCGAACCCGGTTGAGGCACTTCGGGATGAGTAAAAGTAAAAGGTTTTAATCAAATGCATATGAATTTCAAAACCCCTTTTCGTAACCTATATAAATACCGGCTAAATTCTGGTGTTATAATTATAAGTTTAGCAGTAGGTTTTGCATGCGTGTATTTAATTGCCATTTTCTTGCTTCGGGAATCCAATCCTGATAATTTTCAGTTGAACGCGGAAAGTATCTTTGCTCTTCAGGCAGAAAGCCCTTTTGATAAAGATGGAAAAATGCATACCGTTAGGGAGGGTGCCGCGGAATACATGAAAGAAAATTTTGCGGATATAGATGAATTTTGCAGGTATAAAAATGCTGGTTCCCCAAGGGTTCGTGCGGGCAATAACGATTTTAATGAAGAGATTAGGGTAATGGCCGCTTCTCCAAATTTTTTCGATTTTTTCAGCTATAACCTTACCGCCACTTCAACGAATGAACTTTTGAGTGCTACAGACCAAGTGGTTATTTCTAAGGAACTCTCCCGCAAATATTTTGGCAAGGAGAATCCAATTGGTAAAAAGGTGACATTGGTGAACAATGCAGGAAGTGAGCATTTATATGTTTCCGGAATATTTGAGAAACCGGAGAAAACGACCTTGCTAAATTTTGACATGGTAAAAAAAATAGACTCTGGAGATTCATATGCGTTTTTATTGTTGTCAAATAATGCGAAAGTCGGACAGCTTGAGGAACATTTTGAACAAAAAAAGAATATTATCCCGATTATCCATAATGGAATCCCCGGGTCGTATAGCCTTGATAACCTTAAAGAAGCTTACTATGACATTTCAAAGACGGCAAGTATCTACAATGTACGAGATAGGATAGATTTATATGTAGCGTTGGTCATTGGTCTAATGATCCTGAGTGTAGCCGTTTTCAATTATCTTATTCTTGTTCGAAATCTGCTTGACCAGAAGAACAGGGAATTATCTATTCGGCGTATTAATGGCTGTTCTAACCTAAGAATGTTGACGGGTTTTATGAGTAATTTGTTTTTACTGGTTTTTCTGGCTGTCATGATAGGGATTGTTCTCTTGGTTTGGGCTCTTCCCTTTTTCAATGGTCTTGCGGGAACGAACATTAGAGTTATCAACTTGTGGGATGCCACGAGTATTTTTTCTGTCCTCGGTTTTCCCTTTCTTTTGTTAGGCATTACATCACTGTTCATATGGAGATATATAAATAACACGACCCGGTTAAAGGGTATTAGAGGCATGGTTCGGTCTAAACCGAAAACCAGTATGCATGCCTTTAACGTTTTTCAGTTGGCCGTTACAGTTTTATTGATAGTGGGTTCCTTTGTTATCATAAAACAAATGCGCTACATTTCGAATAAGGACATAGGATTAAATAAGCAGGTCGCGGAGGTAAGAATTCCCATCGCCCATAAAAATAAAGCCTTGATTTTTAAGACCGAATTGGAAAAAGAACCAACGGTTCAACAGGTTTCTTTGGCAATGGCTTCTCCCGTATTAGAGCATTTTTTGCTGCGCTTGAAGTATGATGATCATGGAGAGGAAAAGGAATATACTGCTTCGGCTTTTTTAGGGGACGAGCATTATCTCGACGTTTTGGGCATTGACCTTATCGAAGGGAGCGGCTTTTCATCGCGACCGAATTCAAATCTGAACACATGCGTTATTAATGAAAGCTTGGCTAGTCTTTTCCCTGATCGTGATTTGGTCGGAAAGCCGCTTCCTGGAAATGAAGAACTTACCGTAGTAGGAGTCGTAAAAGACTTTCACTATGATAGCCTCAAAAATCATGTGCAACCAGGATATGTCTTTTATGGTGATAGCGGTAATTATTTGATGGTAAGACCCGTGTCAGGCCAAGAAAAGACGGTTAAGAAGGCTATTGGTGCCATTTGGGAAGAATTGATTCCCGATTACCCGATGAATGTTGAATCGATTGAGGAAAGATTTTCTTGGATGCATAGGGATAATACCAATTATATAAAACTTATCGGGGCATGTAGTGTCATCAGTATTTTCCTATCTATGATGGGGCTGTTTGCGGTTTCCTTTTTGTCTGGGCGTAGAAGAACTAAGGAAATTGGTATCCGAAAGGTAAATGGGGCCAAAGTTTTTGAGGTAATGACCATGTTAAACAATGAATTTCTAAAACAAATGTTCACTGCCTTTGTAATTGCCATGCCCATTGCATGGTACATAATGCATCGTTGGCTTGAAAATTTTGCCTATAAAACGGAATTGAACTGGTGGGTCTTTGTTTTAGCTGGCGGGTTGACGTTATTTATTACTCTAGTAACCGTTAGCTGGCAAAGTTTTCAGGCAGCGATTGCCAACCCAGTTGATTCGTTGCGAGATGAATAGTTTTAACCTTAAAGAAAGAAAACTCTGGCGCCCTTCCCCCTAGGAAGGGATGTGGTGGAGTCTTTTCAGGAAAGAAGTCAAATTAGAAACGAAAAAACCATGCTAAAAAACCACTTTAAAATCGCTATTAGAAGTCTCAGCAAAAGAAGAGGTTTCGCATTGATCAATATTGTCGGACTTTCACTCGGCCTTTGGTGTACGTTATTGATCGGTCTGTGGATCGCCGACGAATTGGATAAGGACGCATTTCACGCTAACGGAAACCAAATAAGTCAAGTGATGACCAATTTTCAAGCCGAAGAAGGTCCTATTAGCACTTGGAATGGAACAGGGTACCCCGTTGGTGGGGCCTTAGCTGAACACATGCCGGAAGTTGAAAAGATGGTGCGGAAGGCCGGTCCCCGTGAATCGGTTATGAAAGTAGGGGAAAAGACAATTGGTGCAAGAGTGATCGGTGCGGACACTGAGTTTTTTAAACTATTTTCTTTTCCGCTAAAGGAAGGAAGTTCCAATAATTGTTTGAACGGTTTAAAAAATATAGTGCTGTCCGAAGAAAAGGCTAATCTCTATTTTCCGAATGGAAATGCTTTGGGGAAATCGGTGAACCTGAAGCTTGATGAAACAGCGGAGCCTTTTTTGGTCACCGGTATTTTCGAAGAGCTGCCCCAAGCGTCTACAATTCAATTCGATGCCGTGGTACCCTTGGATAACTTTTTACCGATGAACAACAAAAGTTGGGGCAACGCTTGGGTGCAAACCTTTGTGCTACACAAAGAAAACGCAAACCTCGAGCAGCTTGGGCTAAAGATAAAAGACGTGCCGGAAAGCATAGGGGGAGATACCTATAGAACCTTATCGTTACAACCGTTCGAAGACCGTTATCTCTATTCCAAATTTGAAAATGGCCAAGCGGTCGGTGGTCGGATCGATTACGTTATTCTTTTTGGGATCATCGCTGTTTTCACCCTGCTCATCGCCTGTTTCAATTTTATCAACCTGACTACGGCCTTGTCCATAAAACGTTCCAAAGAAGTTGGTATTAAAAAAGTGTTGGGGGCGGGCAAGGGCTCCTTGTTGGGTCAATTTTTTGTAGAGTCTGTGGTCCTGGTTCTCTTTTCGGTTCTTGTAGCCGTTTTGCTTGCCTTTATTTCCATGCCAATGTTCAATACCATAACAGAAAAGGCACTTTCGTTAGACCTTTCTGAACCACGGTTTTATGGTATTTTGGGAATCATCGCAATCGCTACGGTACTACTTTCGGGAATCTATCCTGCCTTTTCCATGGCCTCCTTTAAAAGTACCGATGCGCTCCATAAAAAATTACAGGGTAGTAAAGGAGAGACCGTATTGCGAAAAGGCCTGGTCGTTTTTCAGTTCTTTTTATGTATGGCAATGATTACGGGTACTTTGGTCGTGTACCTGCAATTGGACTATATTCAGAATAAAAACCTGGGACTGGATAAGGAAAATATCCTCTATATGCCTATGGATGGGGAGACCATGCCACAATCTCGTGCACTCAAAGCCGAGCTCGCCAATTTTTCGGGTATTAAAGATGTCAGTTCTGCAGGAAGTAATTTTATCGATATGGGAGGCACTACCCAAGACCCCATTTGGGAAGGTCGGGTTGATGGAGATGGAGTGAAAAGTTTTTCAATAGTTACTGTAGATTTTAAACTTTTAGAAATGCTGAATATCGAGCTAAAACAAGGGCGCAGTTTTTCGCCGGAATTCGCAACCGATACGTTGAACTATCTGGTGAATGAAGAAGCTGCAAAACTTATGAACGTTGATAACCCCATCGGAAAATCGATGAGCTTCTGGGGTGATGAAGGTGGAAGGATAGTCGGGGTCGTCAAAAATTTCCATTTTACCTCATTGCATAATCCGATTACCCCTATGATTATTCGATGCAGACCCGCGGAAACCTGGTTGTCTTATGTAAAAACAATGCCCGGAAGAACCCAAGATGCCATAGCCCATATGGAGAAAGTCCATCGACAGTTTAGTAGCTTACCATTCACCTATCATTTTTTAGATGAAGCAATCGAAAAAGGGTATCGCGACGAGCAAAAAGTACAGCAACTATCAGGAATTTTTGCAGCCCTAGCAATCATGATCTCTTGTTTGGGGCTTTTCGGTCTGGCGATGTTCACGGCCAATCAGCGAATAAAGGAAATTGCCGTACGCAAAGTTTTAGGCGCGAATATTTCGGGTCTGTTCCGATTGCTCTCCAAAGACTTTATAAAGTTGGTGGGTGTCGCCCTGCTGATTGCTGTTCCTGTTTCATGGTATGTAATGAACGACTGGATACAAAGCTTTGCATTCCACATAACCATTCAGTGGTGGATGTTCGTTTTGGCCGGTGCGATTTTGTTGTTCATCGCTTTATTAACGGTCAGTTATCAAACCTTAAAAATAGCGACTACGAACCCCGCAAAAAGTTTACGAACAGAATAAAAAAAACAGGAAAATGAAAAATTTAGGAACACTAATATTAGCATTTGCATGTATAACTGCTGTAAACGCTCAACGCAATAAAAAAATAAAGGGTAATGGTAACGTTGTAACCATAGAAAGGAACACGAGCGATTATGACGGTATTCGGGTGGGTGGATTTTTCGAAGTACACCTCGTTGAGGGCAACGAAGGAAAGATTACCCTGAAAGGTGATGATAACCTCTTGGAATATATCGAAACCGACGTTAAAGGTAGAAGCTTGACCATTAAGTCAAAAGATAATATGAATCTAAGACCCTCAGAGAAGGTGCTTATTACTGTAGCTGTCGAAAGTATTGATTATTTAAGACTTTCAGGTTCAGGGAAAGTTATTGGCGAAAAAACGCTTGATACAGAGAATTTCAAGATTCGAACTTCGGGTTCGCGAAACTTGGATTTGTCACTGGATTCAGAAAACCTATCAATCACAACGTCAGGTTCAAGCAGGATTAACTTAAGAGGCAATTCAGTTGACCTTGAAGTAACCTCTTCCGGCTCATCAATTATAAATGCCTATGAACTAGAGGTCGAGGATGCAAAAATTGTCTTATCGGGATCTTCGAAAGTTCGGGTAATGGTTAACAAAGACATTGATGCCAGGGTTTCCGGTTCGGGAAATATTAGGTACAAAGGCAATCCTGAAAAAGTAAATACAAAAACATCTGGTTCGGGTAGTGTGTCGAAGGGTTAGGAGCGTAGATACTAGACAGGTCTAGTACGAAATCTCCAAATATGTCAGGGACGGATAGATGATAAATAAGTTAAACAGATTCTCCCTTTCATGGGAATGACATTAAAATAATTAGTTTATGAAAAGAGCAACAACACTAGTACTAACATTACTTTGCATAACGGCTAGCTATGCACAGAGGAGAATAAAGGGCAACGGAAACGTGGTAACCATCGAAAGAAACACCGACGATTATAAGGGTATTTCGGTCTCGGGTTTTTATGAAGTGGAATTGGTCGATGGCCAAGAAGGAAAACTGACCTTAAAAGGGGAAGAAAACATCCTGGATAACCTCGAAACAGAAGTCAAAGGGGGTACATTGCATATCAAATCGAAGAATAATAAAAACCTCATTCCTTCCAGTGGCGAAGGGGTTTTTATTACCATTCCGGTTGAGAGCATAGATAAAATACGGCTTTCGGGCTCAGGAAAGTTCGCAGGAAAAAAAACTCTTCAAACCGATGATCTCGATATTCAAGTTTCAGGGGCAAGAGCTATAGACCTAGCTGTCGAGGCCACCCGGGTTTCTGTCATGACGTCAGGTTCGAGCGATATACAATTGAAGGGCAACACCAAAGTGTTTAAAGTGAGGTCTTCGGGTGCTTCCAATGTAAAGGCATATGATTTAGAGGCCGATGAAGCGACATTCGAACTATCGGGCTCATCAGATGTTGAGACTACCGCAAACGAATCGCTTACATCAAGAGTTTCCGGATCCGGGAATATTCGCTATCGAGGCAATCCCCCAAAAGTGGATAGCAAAATTTCGGGTTCCGGTAGTGTATCCAAAAACTAGAAATCATGTTAAAACACAATCTAAAATTATTTTTTAGAAATATAGGTAAACACAAAACTACTTTTTTGATTAATGTAGCTGGTATGTCTATTGGATTGACCTGCGCCTTGTTAATTGCCATTTGGGTCGTTGATGAGTTATCGATAGACAATTTTCACGAAAAAGAAGACCGTTTAGTTCAGATATTGCAAAATCTATCAACTCCGAATGGTATTGAAACCGATGATGCTACTCAAGGGCCATTGGCCGAGGCATTGACTAATGAATTTCCAGAAGTAGTGCAGACGGTTTCGGTTTTGGATAATTCATGGTTCGAAGGAGAAAAGTTTCTACTGTCTGATGGGGGAGATCAATTTTTTAGTGCCAATAACCAATTTGCGAGTGCTGATTACTTCTCCATCTTTTCATATCCTTTGCTGCATGGAAATCCAGAACAAGTACTTGCAAGTACCAATGATGTTGTCATCTCTGAAGAATTGGCTAAAAAATTGTTTCAAACCACAGAGGCAATGGGAAAAACCGTTGAGTGGATTCATGACGAATATGGGGGAACCTATACGGTTTCCGGAGTGTTCAAAGAACTTCCTAAAAACTCAACCGCACAATTCGACGCAGTGTTCAATATGGAAGTTTTTATTTCCGAGAATGACGACCTCACCGGGTGGAACAACAGCGACCTAAGAACATACGCGGTTTTAAAACCAAACACATCACTTAGTTCGTTTAATAGTAAGATTAGGGGTTTTCTGAAAACAAAGGATAAGAATCTTCCCGAGACTTATTTGGCACAGGTATATAGCGAGCGCTTTCTGTATGGCAACTACGAAAATGGTTTGGTTTCCGGGGGAAGAATACAGTACGTTCGTTTATTTTCAGTAATCGCCTTATTGATCTTGATTATTGCTTGCGTCAACTTCATAAACATGGCAACTGCAAAAGCTTCGACTCGAATCAAGGAAATAGGAGTTAAAAAATCGGTGGGTGCAAAACGAAATGGTTTAGTGATTCAGTTTGCGGCTGAATCTATTATGACCGCAACAATTGCAATGATGTTAGCCTTGATTATTGTACAATTGTTGTTGCCTCAATTCAATATGATTTCTGGAAAGGCATTAACCCTTAATTTTAATACGCGCCTGATTCTAGGCGTAGTGGCAATCACTATTTGTACAGGTTTTATTGCTGGTATTTATCCAGCCTTATATCTATCAAGTCTTTCGGCACTCAATGGTTTAAAGGGGGAAATAATTCAAAATTTCGGAGGGAATTTTGCCCGTAAAGCATTGGTTGTATTTCAATTTGCAGCTTCAATAATCTTGATTGTTTCCGTTTTTATAGTATACAAGCAGATGGCGTACGTGCAAAACAAAAATTTAGGATTCAATAGAGATAATATCATTTGGTTCTCTTCAGGCGTAATGCAGGCCAATCTGACTAATGTCGAAGATGCATCTGGTATGAGTACCGAGGATATCGAGAATTTTGTGGATATTTTAAAAAATACACCTGGAGTAGTAAACGCCTCAAACTTTAGACACACTATGATGGCCGATTTCGGCACCACTACAGGACTTAATTGGCCGGGGCAGGATGCAGAGCAAGATGCGCTTTTTGCGCAAATTGCTGGAGGATACGATTTTATTGAAACCCTGCAAATTGAATTAAAAGAAGGTCGAACATACTCCAAAAAATTTCAGACCGAAAATGAAAAAATTATTTTTAATGAGACGGCCATTGAACAAATGGGCATGAAAAACCCTATCGGAAAAGTCATTAACCTGTGGGGGGAAGATAAAGAGATCATCGGTGTTGTCAAAAACTTCCATATCGATAAACTGTATAGGAAAGTACTGCCTGTTTTTATGACCTTGACCAATAGTAATTTTGCATCGAATATTATGATCAAAATGGAGCAGGGAAATGAAACCGCTACGCTTGAACGTATCAAAAAAGCATATCAAGACTATTTTATTTCAGGGATGCCTTTTGAGTTCAATTTTCTAAACGAAAACTATCAGGCGCTTTACGAAGCCGAGAAACGCGTCGCCACCTTATCCAAATATTTTGCTGGTCTTGCAACTTTGATTTCCTGCTTAGGATTATTCGGCCTAGCTGTTTTTACCGCACAGCGCAGAAGAAAGGAAATCAGTATCAGAAAAGTGCTTGGACAAAGTGCTGCTCAAGTTACTGTTATGCTATCGAGTGAATTTGCAAAACTGGTTTTGATATCGATTCTAATCGCGTTGCCAATAGCCTATTTGCTGGCAAATAATTGGCTTTC
>CAZRIE010000001.1:88116-137009 GCA_964600075.1 uncultured Flavobacteriaceae bacterium | reverse complement strand
AAGCACCGATAATCACGATGCCTTCTGATTTTTTCAAGAATACACCGACAATTTTGGCAAAAAGCCTAGCCGTGGTGGCATTAAGCAACACCGTGCCTAGTACAATCATAAAAACAAGTGGTGTGATGTATTCTGCACCTGAAACACCTTTGGACAATAGTTTTGATCCAAAGAGCGAGGCTATACCGGCGGCGACGATACCCCTTGGGCCAACCCAACCGATAAAGAGTTTTTCATTAAGTTTTAGATTTGAACCGGCGGTGCTCATAAAGACACCCATTGGGCGAATAACAAAAACGATAATCGCAAATAATACTGCCGTCTTCCAGTTATAAATTAGTTCGAGGTCGGCCATATTAATATTCGCCGCAAGCAATATAAAAAGTATCGATATAAGTAGCACGCTCAAAGATTCCTTGAAATATAAAAGCTCCTTGATATTTGGCAAATCAGAATTTCCCATAACCATACCCATAACTACTACGGCCAATAGACCAGACTCGTGTGCAAAAATATCCGACTCGACAAAAACTAAAAGTACTACCGACAATGAAACCACGTTCAGCAGATAATGGGGGATGAAATTCTTTTTAATAGCAAAAATCAACCCGTGCGCAAAGGTGAATCCGAAAGTGAATCCGAACAATAATATTTTACCGAACTCAATAAGTGCCGTTAACGTGTAGGCCTGTCCTTCTCCAACACTGATAAACTCGAAAACCAATACTGCTACCAACGCACCAATGGGGTCGATAAGTATGCCCTCCCATTTCAGTACGGTAGAAACGTCTTTCTTTAGGGGAATGTTACGCAAAATAGGCGTGATTACCGTAGGACCTGTCACGATTATCAGTGCCGAAAATAAAAAGGATATCTGCCAACTCAGTCCGAAAATAAAATGTGCTGCTATTCCTGCGGCAAAAAAAGTGACCAAACTTCCTAAAGTTATCAACTTGGTGATTACAGGACCTACATTTCGTATTTCGGAGCGTTTTAGGGTCAATCCTCCTTCAAAAAGAATAATGCTAATGGCCAAGGACACAAAATAATAGAGGCCTTCCCCGGGAAACAAGCCCTTGGTTCCGTTCCAAATCGGTTCGATAAGTTTTGCGCCATCCTTAGTATAGAGCGTAGCGATAGGGCCGACCAACAGTCCGATCAGAATCAGTGGAAGTATTGCGGGCAATTTGAGGCGCCAAGCGACCCATTGCGCTATAATTCCTAAAATGATAATTCCGGCCAGTTCTAGCATTAACGTTACATTTTAGTAAAAATAGTGAATTTCGAAGGAGATATTTTTATGAAGATAATGATTTACAAAAAGTTCATTCCCTTTCGAAAGTGACTTGGAAGAATACTAATCTCGCATTGTCAATCTTAGTACGGAACAAGCAGATTTTTCGGTAAACTTATCCTTACCTGTACCGAAAAGCACACTAATCCAATTATCCTTTTGAGGAGTTCCTAAAATAAGTAGATCAAAGCTTGCCGATGCTTTGGATATGGCGGCTAAGGAATCATCACTTTTTTGTACAAAAACCATGCTTTGCGTTTCCGCTTTATCCAATAAAGTTTGTGATTTTCGCTCCATCTCAATAATGGTGTCGCCAGATGTGTTTTCAGGAACAACATGCAACAAAGTCAGGGAAGCTTCATAGAACTGGCAAATTCTGTCTGCAATCGCAATGAAGTTCTTATCTTTTCTTCCAGGTCGTAATGCTAATACTACCTTGCTGATATACCGAACTCCATTATCCTTAAACAGGGCGAAATCGGAATTGATATGCGTGAGCAACCAACCAACAGGATTGCTAACCAAAATACCGCTATGTGCTCTTCCGTTCCAACCCATCACAAGCCAATCACAATGTGTCTGGTCACTAAGTTCATGAATCGTATCGGATATTTCATGGGTGACCACCGCTTCAAAATCAATCGAAATATTCTTTGAAACAGCCAGACTAGCGATACGTCTATCCAAAGAAGTTACCTGAGGGTCTTCCTTTTTCTCAAAAGCATCTAAAAAAGTCTGGTTTGGCACCTCGGTAATATTGACAGCCTGAATTTTATCACGCCTATTGATAGCGGCAGCAATCTCTACCAGCATTTCAGCCGACTTTTCATTCCCCAAAAGAGGTACCACAACTCCTGCATCGGAGACCAACTGGCCATCCAGATTTTGTTCGGCAATAGGCTGGTTTTTTCTATATGCAAACTGCTTGCGTTGCTTTCTCTTGTAAAAAAGGTAGAGTGCAGGGCGATGGCCATATTTTCTAAGGATTCCCGTTCGGGTGGCATTTTTTCCGAACTTAAAATAAATGAGAAAGCCCAAAACAAAGATGCCAATGATCGCTATTAGTGGGCCGAGGCCCAAAAATACCAAAAGGGCAATTCCTGTTCCTATCCCAAAAAGTTGAACAAAAGGGTATAGTGGTGAGCGATATGGTGGGTTATACCATTGCGCAGATGTCTCTCGTAATACAATAACACAAGCATTGACCAAAATGAACATCATGACCATAAACGCGCTAGCCAGTTTGGCAATTTTTTCCACATCAAGAAAAAGAATTACCAAGGCCATAACAACGCAAGTCATTATAATCGTCACTACCGGAGTTAAATACTTCGAATGAATTTTTGCCATGAAATTTGGCAGCAATTGATCGATAGCCATTGCAAACGGAAAACGTGATGCCGCCAATACCCCTGAATTTGCCATTGATATCAAGGTTATGATTCCAATAAATGCAGCGATATAGCCAATATAGCTTCCACCCAAAAGATTCGCTACCGTATAAATTGGTTTGATATCGGTTCCCAAATATTCCAAAGGAATATTTCCTACAAGAACAAAAGCCACAAAAACGTAAATGAATGTCATTATAAACAATGAAAGAATCATTGCACGTGGTAAATTCTTACTTGGGTTTTTAATTTCTCCAGCTATCGCGGCAACTTTGGTTACCCCGGCATACGAAATGTAGACGAAGGCAACTGTAGAAAACAGTCCCATTTTACCTTCCAACAAAAAAGGCTCTAGAAGTTCGGGTGATGTTCTAGGTAATCCGAAAATCAAAATCATTGCTAACGTCACGAGACTAATAGAAACAATGACAATTTGAACTTTCCCCACCTTTTTTACTCCCATAATGTTGAGGAACAGAATAACCACCAAAAAAATGAGTGCGATGTATTTGGTTAAGCCTGATTCGATATTGACCAATATGGCCAGATACGCACCAAAACCTACCAAGGCAAAAGCACTTTTAAAAAGCAGGGACAACCAAAGACCTATGCCGGCAATAGTTCCTAAAAGTGGTCCAAAAGCCCGTTCTATGTAAACGTAAGTACCTCCTGATGAAGGCATTGCAGTAGCCAATTCAGATTTGGAAAGTGCCGCGGGCAAAATGCAAACTGCCGCAAGAAGGTACGCCAGCCAGACTGAAGAGCCTGTTTTTGCCGCAGCAAGACCCGGAAGCACAAAAATACCGCTACCCAACATTCCCCCAATACTAATGGCAATAACAGAGGTAAGAGAAAGGCTGCGTTCTAGTTTTTTCAAATCTTGATTTTGGTTGGGGGATAAAAATAGGCTTTTTCATACAATAACCTATTTTAACTCTAAAGCATAGAATAAAAGGATTTCAAAAAATCGAGTCAAAGTCAGTTTGGTATTCCAAATTCGCTAAATCGTGCTTTTCTGAGCTAATCCTAAAACTATATAGTTTGTTTGTCTCTTGGGTATTGAACTCTTGGCGTTTTAGAAAAAAGCTGTAACTAATGCACAAAAGAGACGATATTTTCTTCATCTTGCCTATTTATTTTTTTTGGTTAAAATTATAATAATTCATTTTTCATTTAATTTAAACAACATCATTTTAGTATTTTTGAGTGATGAAACTCTACCCCATAGAAACCGGAAATTTCAAGCTCGACGGTGGTGCCATGTTCGGCGTTGTACCCAAGACCATCTGGCAAAAGACCAACCCGGCAGACGAAAAGAACCTTATCGATATTGCAGCACGTAGCCTTCTTATCGAAGATGGTAATCGACTGATCTTGATAGATACGGGTATGGGCAATAAACAATCCGATAAGTTTTTTAGCTATTATTATAAATGGGGCGATCACACTTTGGATGGTTCGTTGGCAAACTATGGTTTCCATAGAGATGATATCACCGATGTCTTTATGACCCATTTACATTTTGACCATTGCGGTGGAAGCATTCAATGGAACAAAGACCGAACGGGCTTCGAGCCCGCTTTTAGAAATGCTACATTTTGGACGAACGAAGCGCATTGGAAATGGGCCACAGAGCCCAATGCACGTGAAAAAGCCTCATTTTTAAAAGAAAACCTTATGCCTATGCAAGAAAGTGGGCAATTAAAGTTTATCGCCCTCCCGGGCAGTGGAGAGGGAGCAAAAACATTTCAAGAAAATTCGGAATTGGGCTTTGGAATTCTTTTTGTTGACGGCCATACGGATAAACAGATGTTGCCCCATATTAACTATAAGGGTAAAAAGCTCATCTTTATTGCCGATTTGATTCCTACCGTCGGCCATATACCCCTACCCTATATAATCGGCCATGATACCCGACCATTGTTGACCCTTGCGGAGAAAGAGATGTTTTTGAATAAGGCGGTATCGGAAGATTACTTCCTTTTTTTCGAACACGATGCCCACAATGAAATTTGTACCTTGCAGCTGACCGAAAAGGGAATACGCCTAAATAAAACCTTCGCCTTTAATGAGCTCTTCAACTAATCGAATCAGAAAAATATTTATAAGTATTATAATCGGGTCCCTATTGTCTTGCTGTAAGGCGCAACAGCCGCAAAGTTCTGATTTCACTTCTGAATGGTCATTTACCAAAGGTATAGAAGGCCCGGCCGTTGATTCGGAAGGCCGTCTATACGCCGTAAATTTTAAAGAACAAGGTACTGTCGGAATCGTATACGAAAATGGTGAAGCATCCACTTTTCTTACCCTTCCCGGCGAAAGCGTGGGTAATGGCATCCGCTTTGATCAAGAAGGGAACATGTATATTGCCGATTACGTAGGGCATAATGTATTCCAGGTCAAAAAAGGAACTTCAGAACCTATTGTTTGGGCACATAATCCCGAAATGAGCCAACCGAACGACTTGGCGATAGCTCCCAATGGTACGATTTACCTGAGCGACCCCAATTGGGCAGAAAGCACAGGTCGTATTTGGATGGTAAATGCATTTCAGAAAATCATTCTTCTGGAAGATAACATGGGAACGGCCAACGGTATTGAAGTAAGCCCCGATGGTAAAAAGCTATATGTCAACGAATCTATACAACGCAATGTTTGGCAATACGACATCAATGCCGATGGGAGCCTATCAAATAAATCAAAATTTATGGTGTTTGAAGATTTCGGGATGGACGGTATGCGCTGTGATTCGGAAGGAAATTTATACATAACCCGTTACGACAAGGGAACGGTAGTTATCGTATCACACGATAAAAAAATCATAAAAGAGGTACAATTGAAGGGGGAAAAGCCCTCAAATATTACCTTTGGAGGCGAAAATGGCAAAACATGCTTCGTGACGATGGCGGATAGGGGATGCTTTGAAACTTTTTCCGCACTACATACTGGTGCTTTTTACGCACACATACACTAATCTCAAATTGACTTTATGACACGATTTTTTTCAAAATCCGTTTACGGATTTTTAACCACCCTTTTGCTTATGGGTTGTGGGGCGACGGCGTTGGTATCTACCCCTATCGAGAACATTGATACTACACCTTTAAAAATATCGGACCTTACCGATACCGAGAAAAAAAATTGGGGGCATTTAGACCTAGTAGCCGATACCATTCCTGGTATGAGCATCGATAAGGCCTACGCTGAAATCATTAAAAACAAAAAAGGAAAAAAGGTCATTGTTGCCGTTCTTGACTCAGGAATCGATCTGAAACATGAAGACCTTGACAATGTTCTTTGGACGAACAAAGGAGAAAAGGCCGGAGATGGAAAAGATAATGACAACAACGGCTATATCGATGATGTTCACGGTTATAATTTTTTGGGCGAATCGTATAACGAACAGTTAGAAGCCACACGTATCGTAAAATTAAAATTGGGCGATGTGGCCTTACAGGACAAAGCGAAATCTAAAGTAGAAAGCGAATACGCCAAAGCCTTAAAACAGAAACAACAATATGAACAGATATTTCAGACTGTTAAAAGTGCAGATGCCGCGGTAAAAAAGGAACTGGGAAAAGATTCCTACACTAAAAAAGATCTTGCCGGTATGAAACCAACGGATGAGGCCATGCAGCAAAACGTTGGTGTTTTGACACAGATGTTCACGTATGAAGATAGTATCTCCAAGGTTTTAGAGTCGATCGAAAGTGGAGTCAACCATTTTTCGGATCAAATAAATTACAACTACAACGTCGATTTCGATGGTCGCAAAGTAGTCGGTGACGACCCGTATGATATAAAAGACCTTGGATACGGTAACGGAAGTCCGCAGAGTCGCTCGGAAGACGAAAGCCACGGTACCCACGTAGCCGGTATCATAGCGGCAGAAAGAAACAACGGCAAAGGTGCGAACGGCGTGGCTGATAATGTTGAAATCATGAGTATTCGTGGGGTGCCCAACGGAGATGAATATGACAAAGACATCGCTTTAGGTATTCGTTATGCCGTCGACAACGGAGCAAAAGTAATTAACGGCAGTTTTGGGAAGGGCTTTTCTCCAAATGCCCAATGGGTGTATGATGCCTTGAAATATGCCGCTGAAAAAGATGTGCTGTTCGTACATGCAGCGGGTAACGACGGTGCAAACCTAGACGACCCTTCCAATCCGAACTTCCCGAACGATCAGATTGACAATGGCCCGGAAATTGCCAATAACGTTATAACGGTAGGTGCTTTAGCATCGAAGTACGGCTCTGAAATGGTTGCCGTGTTTTCCAACTATGGAGATATCAACGTAGACGTTTTCGCTCCAGGCGACGGTATCTATTCTTCAATGCCCGGAAACGAGTACGATTATCAGGGCGGTACATCAATGGCGGCACCAGCAGTTGCAGGTGTTGCAGCGTTAATTCGATCGCATTATCCAAAATTGACAGCTTCTCAGGTGAAGCAAATTATAATGGAATCAGGTCTAGCGCCAAGAACAAAGGTTATTTTAGGAGGCGATACTGAAAAGACCGCGACATTGGATAAAATCTCGACTTCTGGGAAAATTGTAAATGCCTACAATGCCTTAATTATGGCAGATAATGTATCCTCAGGGGAAATTAAACTATAATATACTATGCGGTATTTTTTTAATGGGGTTTCATTAGTTTTCTTGTTTCTTTCACAAGTTGTGATTGCTCAAAATGGGTCTTATTGGCAACAGCATGTCGACTATACTATGGAAGTCGATATGAATGTCGAAGACTATCAGTACACCGGTACCCAGAAACTGGTTTATACCAACAATTCACCCGATGCATTGACCCGTGTGTATTACCATCTCTACTTTAACGCCTTTCAGCCCGGTAGTGAAATGGATATGCGCTTACAGAGTATTGCTGATCCCGATGGGCGTATGATGAGCGAACAAAAAACAAGTAGAATCGCCGTTTTGTCCGAAGAGGAAATGGGCTATTTGCACCCCACTTCCCTGAAACAAGACGGTGTCAAGGTAAATTATATAGAGGAAGGCACCGTTTTGGTCGTCGAATTGTCAAAACCCATTCCTTCAGGTGGAAGAACTACTTTCGAAATGGAGTTTAAAGGACAGGTGCCCCTGCAAATCCGTCGTTCTGGCCGAAACAGTGCCGATGGAGTGGCATTATCAATGAGCCAATGGTATCCGAAGTTGGCCGAATACGATTTTGAAGGCTGGCATGCAGACCCATATATCGCCAGAGAGTTTCAGGGGGTTTGGGGCGATTTCGATGTAAAGCTAACAATAGACAAAAATTATATAGTAGGTGGAAGCGGCTATCTGCAAAATCCACAGGAAATTGGCCACGGCTACGAAGCGCCTGGCTCCAAAATAAAAAAACAAAGGGGAAAGACCCTAACTTGGCATTTCAAAGCCCCAATGGTTCATGACTTTATGTGGGCGGCAGACCCGCAATATGTGCATGATTCTCTTCAAATGGAAGACGGCCCTACACTTCATTTCTTATACAAAAACGATGAAAAATATGCCGATACTTGGAAAGCTGTGCAACCTTTAACCGAAAAGGCGATGCTTTTTTTCAACAAGAATATAGGTGAGTACCCTTATGACCAATATTCTGTGATACAAGGCGGTGATGGCGGTATGGAATATGCCATGGCAACACTCATTACCGGTGGGGATAAACCGGGTAGTGTTATCGGGACCATGATTCATGAGCTCGCCCATTCTTGGTTCCAACATATACTGGCTACCAATGAATTAAAACATGAATGGATGGATGAAGGATTTACTTCTTTTATTTCGGCTCTTTGTAGTAATGAAATCAGAGACCAAAACAAAGAAAATCCGTTCGAATCAATTTATAAAAGTTATTACGGCCTCGCCAATTCAGGATATGAACAACCCCAGACCACGCATGCCGACCGTTACAGTTACAATTATGCGTATGGTAGTTCAGCTTATAGTAAAGGTTCCGTTTTTTTATCACAATTGGGCTATATTATCGGTCAAGATAAGCTGATGGAGACCATTAGAAAATATTACGAAGATTTCAAGTTCAAACATCCCGTACCCAACGACATCAAAAGAACCGCTGAAAAAATTTCGGGAATGGAGCTCGATTGGTACCTAATGGATTGGGCGCAGACCACCAACACTATCGATTACGGAATTAAAGAAGTTGTGGTGGATAGCGGCAACACAAAAATAAGTCTAGAACGCAAGGGTCTTATGCCCATGCCCTTAGATATTCTTGTGGTCTATTCCGATGGAACTCAAGAAACGTTCTATACCCCACTACGGATGATGCGCGGCGAAAAGGAAAACCCATATCCGCAATTCAAAAGAACGGTGTTGGACGATTGGCCCTGGGCGTTTCCGACCTATGATTTTGTAATTGACAAACCGCTTGAAAGTATAAAAGCAATTATAATCGACCCGTCACAATTGATGGCAGATGTGAAGCAAGAAGATAATGTTTGGCAACAAGCCCCCTAACATCCAAAGGGGAAATATCTTTATGCTAAGGTTGTCCCGAGCCATTCTCCCCTCGAGGGCCCATAAGGGGGTGTTTTCGTGAATTCAAAGTTATTAGAATCCGAAACATTTGAGAGCATGGATTATGTGAATTCTCAGGTTTATTTTAACATAAACTTGAATTAAACCTAAAATTTCCTCTTGACAAACAAAATCATCCCATACAACCCAAAACTAAAGGAATACGCCCGCCAACTGCGCAAAAATAGTACGCTGGCCGAAACGTTACTTTGGCAAAACTTCAAGAACCGGTCTTTGGGCGTACAATTCCACCGACAAGTTCCTATGTTGGAGTATATCGTAAATTTTTATTGCCATGAAATTCAATTGGCCATTGAAATTGATGGGAGTTCGCATGAATTCAAATATGAATCCGATGTCAGAAGACAAGGGTTGTTGGAAAAGCAAGGTGTCGAATTCATTCGCTTTTCCGATAATGATGTGAAAACGAATATGTTTAGTGTGGGACTGGCTTTGGAAGAGAAGGTTCGAAAATTGTTGGAAATTCGCGTTCCTAGGAACACCCTCCTTACTCCCCGCTCGATGGGTGTGGAAATTGATGATATCTCTGGCAAGGACGGACCAACAGCTCTAAAGCCCCCTCAAGGGGACAATAGCTACGGTAAAAATGAAAAACTCAAGAGCAAAAAGCTCATCGACCGTCTCTTTGCAGAGGGGAAGTCCGTTTCTTTGTATCCTATAAAATTGATCTACCTCAAAACCGCTTTATCGAAAGAAGTACCTATTCAGGCTGGGGTTACCGTTCCCAAGAGGAGTTTTAAAAGTGCCGTAAAGCGCAATCGTATCAAACGGCTGTTACGCGAAGGCTATCGGCTCAACAAACACCTCGTTTTCAACAATAGCAAAGCCACTTTTGCGTTTCTATTTTTATATCTTGGGAGGGAAGTACCGACCTATCTCGAAATCGAGAAAGCGATGAACGGGCTGCTTCGGAAATTCGTTTCGACCGAAGCGGGAAAGAAAAAGGAGGAAAGAAAAAAGAAAAAAGACTGAAAAAGAAGGCTATTTCATCAGTTTTCAGTAAGTTATATTGCAGTCGAACGTTTTGTTCGAAGGCCTTCCCCCTCTTCGCGAGGGGCCAGGGGATATCTTTTGGGGATAAAAATTCCGTAAAACCCAAAAAGTTTCAAAGCGATACATAAAAGAACAAATCGAAAAAATTAAAACACTAGAGGTTTCCGTTGCTCCAAGTCTAAGGTTCGCTTACAAAAACCTAAAACTTGAAACCTGAAACCCTTCAAACCTTTACATAGATGAAAAAGATGCTAGGAAAAAAAATACTTATCCCCGCCTTTGCGGTTATCATATTTGTGGCCGGCAGTGGATTTATTAAAAGCGACTTCTTCGAAATCGCGAAGCAGATTGAAATCTTTACGACGCTGTTCAAAGAACTGAACATGAATTATGTCGATGAGACCAACCCTGCCGAACTGATGGATACGGCCATCAAGAATATGCTCGACGATTTGGATCCGTATACCAAATTTCTGAATGAGCAAGATGTGGAGACCTATCGCATTAACAATGCCGGCGAATATTCGGGTATTGGCGCCTTGGTACGCTCGTTTGAAGATAAATTATTGATTATCGAACCTTATCAAGGCTATCCTGCCGATAAAGCCGGACTCAAAGCCGGCGATGAAATCTTAAAAATCGGGAATATCAATGTAGCCGACTTTGATAATAACGCTAGTGAGCTCTTAAAAGGGGCCAACGACACTTCCGTCGAGGTCACCTATAAAAGACAGGGCGAGACCAAGTCCACAACGATTACCAGAGGAGCGGTCGATGTAGATGCCGTACCTTTTTATAAAATGGTAGACGACAAAACGGGCTATATCGTACTGTCCAAATTCAATGCAAAGGCTTCAAGCGAAACTAAAGCCGCGTTGGTAGACCTTAAAGGACAAGGTGCAGAAAAAATCATACTGGATCTTAGGGGTAACCCTGGTGGATTACTTTCCGAGGCTATAAATGTCACCAATCTTTTTGTTGATAAGGGCGAACTGATCGTTACCACCAAATCAAAGGTCAAAAAGTTCAATAGCGAGTACAAAACGAAGAATAAGCCCCTGGACACAGAAATTCCCTTGGTTGTTCTCGTCAACGGTAGCAGTGCTTCCGCCAGCGAAATTGTTTCAGGGGGCCTTCAAGACCTTGATCGTGCCGTTGTTATGGGTGCACGTAGCTTTGGAAAAGGATTAGTTCAACGGCCATTGAAACTGACCTACGGCACACAACTGAAAGTGACTATCAGTCGCTATTTCACACCTTCTGGAAGATGTATCCAATCATTGGATTACTGGAACCGCGACAAAGACGGTAATGCCGTTCAGAAAACGGCTTTTAAAGATTTCACAACTCGAAATGGCAGAAAAGTTCAAGATGGGGGCGGCGTTTTACCGGACATCGAAGTAGCGTCAACTAAAGCCAACGAGTTGACCACGGCATTATTGAACAATAATGTCATATTCGACTACGCTACAAATTACTACTACAACAATCAGCTTCAAGCTATCGACGGCTTCAATTTCTCGGAAACCGATTACCAAAACTTTAAAAACTTTGTCTCCAAAAGTGATTTCTCTTTCGAGACCAAAACTGAAAAGACCTTAAAAGCGGCAATGACCGAACGCGAAGAAGTCATTTTCAACGAAGCGATCGAAAACGACTTTAAGACCTTATTGTTAGATATAGAAAAAAGTAAAATTACCGCTTTGGAAGACTACCAAAAAGAGATTAAAAGCAAACTCGAGGACGAAATTATTAAACGTTATTTCTACCGCGAAGGACTTTATGAGTACTACCTGAAAAACGATGAAGCTATTTTGGCGGCTACGGAACTTTTGGGTAATAACGGTAAGTATTCGGATATTTTAAAATAACCAGGAGTCTTCCGGTCTCACATTTTGATAGCTTTTAAACCTTTTCAATGAATGATACCATTCGGAAAACCAACTGGTTCAAACGAAATTGGAAATGGTTAGTTCCAATAATCCTGCTTGTAACGGTTTTCGGTCTGAGCCTTTCCAAAGGTATTGGAAATGCCACATTGCATATTGCAATACAGAAATTCCCGAAAATGCCTTAGAAATCGTAAAGGAAAACGAAAGGGTAAGCCAAATGCTCGGCGAACTACAGCCTATCGGAAAACTGACAATTTTAGAAGGCTATGTAAAGTACTCCAAAAATGCAGATTCCGTCTTTATGGCACTGACCATTAAAGGAAACAAAGGAAAAGGGAAGATGGATGTGAAAGCTTTTAAGAAAAACGGGGAATGGCACTATCAAGAATTAGATGTGCACCTGAAAGAACCCCATTACCGAAAAGAGACTATTCCTATAGCACTGCGATAAAAATATTTTTTAAAATATGAATGTTGGCGAATCCACTTAATTCCCCACGATACCACTAATATCGACCATATACATTTGCCGTCCGTCACCGCCGTGTGTAGAATCGAAAATGACGAACTTACCATTTTGGCTACTTCTAGGGTGAAGATCGCAACGCCATTCCCCTGAATATGCTGTGGGCTCATGGAATTTTCCGAGACTTACCTTACGACCGGTAGGTACATGGTATAAATAGAGCTCTTGCAAACGTTCATCGCCTTGCGGATAGGTGTCGTTCAATACCCACTCATGATTGGTATTTGGCACGTAGGTGTTATGCCCATTAACGACCATGGTATTTTCGCCTACGGGTTCGACCTCTTCGGTCTGATCGGTAAAGAGATAGAAACCGGATTCTTTCCCGACAGGTTTCGTCCACATGCAGACTTCGTTCGGTGCTCTCCAAATAAAATGCGACGTATTTCCGGAGGGATCTAGAATATAGCTATTCGACCCATCTATATCAGCCGTGACCATTCGGGTAGTAAATCCGCCCGAAGCTCCATTACCGCTATTCGCCGGTGCGTTTCTCCAGCGGTGCAAAAAGATAAAACGCTTATCATCGGGGCTAATCAGCAGATGATTAAAGTAGTGCCAGTATTTACTGAGGTCTTCCCCCAAATAGGGAATGCCCGCCATCTCTGCAATTGAAATCAGCTTTTCTTCTTTTTCGGTGGTCAAGTCCATTTTATAAATTCCGATTTCTTTCGGTGCTTTCAATTTGGCATATGGGTCCGCAGGGCCAGGATAACCATAACCCGGCCTCATATTTTGAATACGATTAAAGGTAGTTCCGATGGCAAAACTGCCATCATTGCTCAACGTATAGATGGGTTTGGGCAGCGTTCTTTTTTTTTCAGTTTTTATATTTAGAATATGACTTACAAATTTTCCGCCTTCCAGATCGTTCCAAATGATCTCCTGATTCGAACCAGGCAGCCATTGTAACATACAACTCTGCTGCCAGCCCCAAGATCTAGAGATGCCTAATTCTTTCCATTCGTTATTATTCTGTAAATCGATAACTCCGATGCGTAAGGTATCCTGTAATGTGGGAGACCTAAAAAAGGTATCCACTTCACACCCTAAAACATAACGTCCTGTTGGATCGATTTGCCATTTGTCATAATAACCAAACCAATGTTGCTTAGGGCCATTTGTAAGTTTTATAATAGGTAAACTTGTATCGGACACAATTTGGTTGGTAGTCGCTTTCTGTTTTTTCGATATATTTTTGTCGGTGCCATTTTTGCATGAAAGTAAACTCATGGCAAAGCTAAAAATTAAAAACCATGTGATTTTTGAAGGAGTCATTATGTTTGAATTATTGGGTTTTGAGAAACCGTTTCTTCTCTTGCTTTTTTTAGGGGCCCAGACTTTCTCTGAACTCGTTCTTACGCTACAGATAACCTGCATTGCAGTATTTCAAAAGAGTCTCGACTCACTAATATATTTATTTAAATCGAAAAAGTTTTGCTAATTCCGTAACTTCAAACTTAACAAATTTGAGTAACCTTGTCCAAAACCGTTATGCGCAAAGCAAAACTCCTCTTAGATACCCAATCCACTTTAGGTGAAGGCCCAGTATGGGATTGGCAAAAACAACTACTCTTTTGGGTCGATATTGAAGGGAAAAAGCTGCATCGATACAACCCTTTAAATAAAGAAGGTGCCCAATGGTCTTTTAGTGAAATGATCGGGGCGGCCATACCAAAGAAAAACGGGCATCTGCTTTTGGCGTTAGAATCCGGCTTGGCTTCTTTTAATAGTGAATCCGAAAAGTTGACCAAACACCCTATTCTTGAAAATTCTAATACCGCAATACGTTTTAATGATGGAAAGGTGGGTCCCAACGGTAATTTCTGGGTAGGCACGATGGATAAAAATTGTGCGCCCGAAGCAGGAAATTTCTATCGTGTTGAGCCAAATCTAAATTCGACTTTACAACTATCCAAAACTTCTGTTTCAAACGGTATGGCTTGGTCTTCCAACAATAAAAATTTTTATTACATCGACAGTCCGACATTTGTGGTTCGGGCCTTTGATTTTGAATTGGAAAGCGGTTCGATCTCAAATGGAAAAGCAATAATTAAAGTCCCGGAGGCATATGGCAGCCCCGATGGTATGTGCATCGACTCAGATGGTATGCTTTGGATAGCCCATTGGGGTGGTCATTGTATACGACGATGGAATCCCCAAACTGGCGACGTCTTGCAAAAAGTGGAAGTTGATGCGCCCCATGTCACCTCTTGCTGCTTTGGAGGAAAAAACTTAGATGTCCTGTATATTACCACGGCAAGAAGTGGGTTAACAAAAACACAATTAAAGGAGTACCCGAAAAGCGGGGGGATGTTTGCTTTTCAATCCGAGGTAAAGGGCACACCAATAACCTATTTTAAAAAACAGTGATGCAATACTCTGGGATACAAAACAAGGTGGCCATTGTAACCGGCGCGGGTGAAGGTATCGGCTTTACATTGGCAAAACTATTGCTAAAAGCGGGTGCCAACGTTGTTATTAATGATATTAATGAAGAAAAGAACCATGCGGCGGTATCCAAACTGGAAGACAGCAATTGTCTGCCATTTCCGGGAGATGCGGGGTCGGTCGATGTCATTAACGCTCTAGTTGACTTTACTATCAAAAATTTTGGGAAAGTCGATTTTGTTGTGCCCAATGCGGCAATTACAATTTTTGGTGGTTTTTTGGAGTGTTCCCCAAAAGATTTTCAAAAAACCTTGCAATTAAACCTACATGGTGCATTTTTTTTGGTACAGCGTGCAGCCAAAGAAATGATCGCACAAAAATCGGGTGGCAAAATCGTATTACTTTCTTCCCAAGTTGGTATACGCGCCTATAAGTATTTGACCCCCTATGCGATGACCAAAGCGGCTCTTCGAATGATGGCCGTGAACTTGGCCTATGAATTGGGCGAACACCGAATCAACCTAAACGTCGTTGCACCTGGTGCCACATTGACGGAACGAACCGCTGAGGAGCAACCAGATTATGCGGGCACGTGGGGCCAGTTAAACCCCAACGGAAGGGTCGGTACAGCCGAAGATATTGCGAATACCATTCTTTTTTTACTATCAGATGAAGCTAGCCATATCAACGGCCAGACCATTCCCGTAGACGGAGGTTGGACTACGGCAGGGAAATATCCCGAAGATCTTTAAAACATATTCATGGCCTTCAACAACGTACATCACATAGCGATAATCTGCTCTAACTATCAAAAGGCAAAAAATTTCTATGTCAATATTTTGGGATTAGAAGTACAAAATGAAACCTACAGAGAAGAACGGCAATCGTACAAGCTAGACCTAACATTGAACGGTAGTTACATTATAGAATTATTCTCGTTTCCCGACCCACCACAGCGCGCATCAAGACCTGAAGCTTCAGGTTTGAGGCATTTGGCTTTTGAAGTCGACAATGTGGAATACGAAAGACAAAACCTCGAAAATAAAGGAGTCATTGTCGAGCCGATACGTATTGATGAATTTACCCAGAAAAAGTTCGCTTTTTTTGCGGACCCCGATGGTTTGCCCATTGAGATTTATCAGAAGTGACTCGTAACCCGATAACCGTTATGGTTTTAGATTACGAATCTTAATATTCCGAAAATCGATAGGCTGCCCTTCGCTCTGTAGAGCAATCAAGCCTTCTTTTAATATTTGTCCGTCTTTCTTCATCTTGGGGTCAAAACCTTTGACCACTTCGCCCCCGATTTGGGGTTTTGTGTATTCCAACACCTTTTCACCGTTAATAATGTGCGTCACCAAAGAATCTCCCAAAACAATAAGCTCGGCCTTTACCCATTGATTGCCATAATAGGTTTCCGAAGTGGAGTTCAGACAATGGCTTGGATACAATTCACCCTGAAAGACAATTTCCGTGCCGGGCGAGCACATATTTCCGGTGGGCCTATCAACACCTTGTTCTATCCCCGCCAAAAATTGCATCTCTACAGAAATCGGCCAATTTTGCTCCTTCAACATCGTGCGGGGGTCTTGTGAATGGAACATCACTCCACTATTAAGCAACGTGTAGCTAGGAGCTCCTGGATGTAGTTCACCCACAAAACGATATTCCATCGATAAATGAAAATAGGAATAAGGGGAATCGAAATACAAGTGACCGAACCGATCGTTAAAGTCGCCTTCATACTTATCGTAACGTACTTTTATCATATCGTCTTCCGCCCGAAACGTATCGCCAAAATTATCGCCAGATTCGTAATGGTGGATTTTTGTCGTCCAGCCATCAAGGTTCGTTCCGTTGAACATCGCTTTCCAGCCGTCGTCCAATGTGCTCTTTTTTTGCGCCGAACATGCTATGAGGGCAATAATGAAAATAGGCAATAGAATCTTTGAGAATTTTAGAAGCATTTAGTTTTATTTTTAGATGAATTCATTTTTTGGCTGTCTGTCATATCTTGAAATACACCTTATGCTTATCCAAAAAGTAGGTGATATACCAAAAAATAAAGAGTACGAAAAGGGCGTTGATTACCATAATCCAATCCATGGGAATTCCTAAAGGGGCCAACAGGCCTTCCGTCCAAATTTTTCCAAAATCACGGAACCATTGTACACCCACGGTTTCTGCAAAGAGATAGATAAAAATAGAGTTGGTGCCCACGACCGAAAAAATCTTGAGCCATTTTTTGTGGTTGCTCTTGACATCAATGGCCCAGTAAAATAGCGCCAGTGCCAATATGGCGAAGCCGCCGGAGGCTAGCACAAAAGAGCTTGTTGCAATTCGTTTGATTATTGGGGTAATGTTCAATAGGTCCATGGCAAAACCAAGCGCCAAGATGGCCGTTCCCCAAATCAAAAAAGGTTTTAATTTTTCTTTTGCAGAAGTGTTCGAGAGCAAAATCTTACCACAGACGACACCCCAAATCGTATGGGCCGCCGTGGGAATGAAATTCACGAATACCCAATAGCCATCATTGACCTGCCCCATGACCAACATATCGATGTATGAACCGAAACTGTCATGCCCCTGTGCATATGGGGCCTCCGGATTATATGCGCGATACAGTACTTCAGTGAGCACTAGCAACCCTACGGATATACCAATCTGTGTTTTATTGGGCAATTGCATTATAGCGTAGGCGATTAAAATTGTAAAAGCCAATTGCACCAATACGTTCCAGAGTTCCCAAACCAGTGCATGACTGTATACGCAATGTAGCAAGGCGCCAAAAGCGAACAGCAGCAAGCACCTTCTCACAATATGCTTTGTGACATCGATTCGGCTTCCCGTAGCCAAACGCTTTCGAAGCGAAAAGGGCATAGCAACACCAACAATAAACATGAAGAAAGGCTGGATCAAATCCCAGAATCGAAGCCCGTTCCATGGGTGGTGGTGTAGCTGATGGGCCAGACCGGAGAATGCGGTTCCTTCGGTCAGTTCGGTAAAATTATGATGAAAACCTGCTGCTTCTGCAATCAGCAAAAACATGGTGAGTCCGCGAAAGACATCTAGAGAAAAAAGGCGTTTCGAAACGCTGTCGGCTAGTTGAGACATAGAAAAAAGGGTTTCAAGTTTCAGTTTCTATGTTTCAAGTCGGGTCCGTTCGAAAACGGAACCTGAAACTTGAAACTAAATGGTTGATTATTCTCCTAATGTAAAGAAAATTTTGTTGCTATATTGAAATGGATGGCGAGCATCTAGTCTGCGCTTTTATCCATATCTTAGTTTTTATGTTAAAATGGCATCAAAAAAAACCGAATACATGCATTATCATGTGTTTTTGGTTATCCCTGACAACTGCTAGTTCGATTTTTTCCCAATCTAAAAATACGCTTTGGTATGACCGGCCAGCCGAACATTTTGAAGAAACCCTGGTATTGGGTAATGGCAAAATGGGGGCTTCCGTCTTTAGTGGGGTCGCTACAGATTCAATTTATCTAAATGACGCTACACTTTGGTCGGGAGAGCCAGTCGATCCAAATATGAATCCCGAGGCATATAAAAATATCCCCTTGATTCGAGAGGCATTAAAAAAAGAAAATTACAAATTGGCGGATTCCCTGCAGCGAAAACTACAGGGTTCGTTTTCTCAGTCGTACATGCCGTTGGGTACGCTGTATTTGAATTTTGAACATACCGGAGGCCCTAACAAATACCATCGTGAACTGAACCTTGAAAAGGCCGTTTCTAAAGTTTCCTATGAGGTCGACGGCGTGGAGTTCACCCGGGAATATTTCATCTCTCATCCCGATCAGGCGATGATTATCAAGTTAAAGAGCAGTAAGAAAAAAGCTCTAAATTTTGAAATTGCTTTTAATAGCCTTTTAGAATATTTCATATCGGCCGAGAACCATACTTTAGATGCTTCCGGCTATGCGCCTTATCACGTTGAGCCCAATTATCGGGGTGATATTCCAAATGCGGTACGTTTCGACCCGACTAAAGGCACCCGTTTTACCTCACTTTTCAAAATCGGAAATAGTGATGGGGAAATTGTTAGTACAGATACTTCTATTCGTTTAAAAAATGGCTCGGAAGCGACTATTTTTATTTCCATCGCCACCAGTTTCAACGGGTTTGACAAGAACCCGGTCACCGAAGGTCTTGACCATAATGTCATTGCGACCGATCAGCTTACAAGGACCACTGAAAAATCATTTGATCAGTTGTTAAAATCGCATCTTCAAGATTACCAAGAATATTTCAATCGGGTCGACTTGAATCTTGGGGAAACCTCAGCTCCCGATTTGCCCACTGACGAACGTCTAAAACGATATGCCGGGGGCGAGGAGGACAAAAATCTAGAAGTACTTTATTTTCAATATGGACGCTACTTATTGATATCGAGTTCGCGAACGCCCGAAGTTCCAGCTAATCTTCAAGGTATTTGGAACCCCTATATTCGACCTCCTTGGAGTAGCAACTACACCATCAATATCAATGCCCAAGAAAACTATTGGCTGGCCGAGAACGCAAACCTTTCCGAGATGCACGGGCCTATGTTGAGCTTTATCGAAAATATAGCCGAAACCGGAAAAATAACTGCAAAGACATTCTACGGTGTAGGTGGATGGGCGGCTTGCCACAATTCAGATATCTGGGCAATGAGTAACCCGGTAGGTGACTTTGGTCAAGGCGACCCCAACTGGGCCAATTGGAATATGGGCGGAACTTGGCTGAGTTCGCATTTATGGGAGCATTATACATTCACGCAAGACAAAGCATTTCTTCGCGACGAGGGTTATCCACTGCTAAAAGGAGCGGCTCTATTTTGTTTGGAATCACTTATAGACGATGGCAAAGGAAACCAAGTCACTTCGCCCGGAACCTCCCCTGAAAACCGTTTTATAACTCCAGAAGGCTATCAAGGATCTACGCTATATGGGGTAACCTCAGATTTGGCGATGATCCGGGAATGTTTTGAACAGACCATCGCCGCCTCTAGAGTTCTGGAAACCGACTCGGAATTCCGTTCAAAACTCGAAAAAGCCTTGGCAAAATTATATCCCTATCAAATCGGAAAAAAAGGCAATTTGCAAGAATGGTACCACGATTGGGAAGATGTTGACCCCAAACATCGGCATCAATCGCATTTATACGGACTCTATCCCGGTCACCACATCAACCCTGATAAAACTCCCGAACTGGCAGATGCCTGCCGTATTACTTTGGATATTAAGGGCGACGACACCACCGGGTGGTCAAAAGGATGGCGCATCAACCTTTGGGCTCGTCTTTGGGACGGTAACCGCGCCTATAAACAATATCGCGAACTATTACGCTATGTTGCGCCAGATGGTGTAAAAACGACCTACTCCAAAGGCGGTGGCACTTATCCGAATCTTTTTGATGCACATCCGCCCTTTCAAATCGATGGTAATTTTGGTGGCGCAGCTGCCGTAATCGAGATGTTGTTACAATCTTCTCAAGATGAAATCAGGCTATTACCTGCTTTACCAGATGTCTGGGCCAATGGTTCAGTCAAAGGTATTAAGGCAAGAGGCGGCTTTGAAATTTCAATAGATTGGAAGGATAAAACGCCAACCAAAATAAAAGTGCGTTCCACACAAGGCGGAAGCACAATTCTTATTCACGGCAAAAAGCGAGAAAATTTGATTTTAACACCGAACGAAACCGCTGAAATAGACTGGTAAAAAACGATATGCAAGAACTAAGTATAACACAAAAAAAATTCTTTGAGCAAGAAGGCTATTTGGTCATTGAAAACCTACTTTCTTCAAAAGAAGTAACCTATTACAGTAATCTTTACAATTCGTTTTTAGACAATAGTATCGATGCTTCGCGATATCGTTCAGACCTCTCGGGAGGCGATGGTACAAAAGAAAAAATCACTCAAATTATGGTGCCGAGCAATTTAGTGCCCGAACTTTTGGTAAAACCCATCCACAGGAAATCCTTACAGATCGCTAAAGCACTTATGGGCAAGGATATAGAGCTTGACTTCGACATGTTGATCAACAAAGCACCCCATACCGATACCATTACCCCTTGGCACCAAGATGCCGCCTATTGGATAGACATGCCCGATAAACGCGCGGCGAGTTGTTGGGTAGCCATCGACTCTGCATACAAAGAAAATGGTTGTATGTGGTATACGGCCAAATCACATTTGTCGCCTGTTTTACCGCATCAACAGACCGGAAACAAAGGGGCGCTAAAATGTGAGGGTGGCGAAGAAAATTCTGTTTATATAGAACTAAAACCAGGCTCCTGTGTTTTTCATCAGGGCGGAACTCTGCATTATAGTCGGGGAAATTCCACTGCAGATAATCGCCGGGCATTGATTACCAATTTTCGACCCGAGGCCATGATTGCTTTAGAAAGGAAAAAAGGTGTCGACCATACCGGCGAACGCGAGGTAAAATCCTAACCAAAACCGATGAGAGCGATTCCATTAGTTTATTGTTGTATGTAGCCGTTCTCGCAAAAGAAACGATTGAATTTCAAAAGCTTTTTGCTCAAATGGCTGAAAGATCGTGAAGACGAATATCAAAGCCCCAACAAATAACGAACACAAATACTTGAAAATGAAATACAGCTCTAAGCTTTTACTTCCGTTCGCACTATTTTTTTGCGCTCTCGTGTGCGCCCAAAATATTGACGGCTACAACTGGCAAGATCCTTCCCAGTCCCTCCAACAATTCGAAGGCCAAGGCTGGGAAAATATCGGGTATCAAAGGCTTCCCGATAAAGCAAAAGGCAAGGTTCGCGATGCGGTTTGGTCACTGTCGACAAGTTCTGCAGGCCTCGGTATCCGTTTTGAAAGCGATGCCGATTCGCTTTCCGTACAATATCAGGTAGACGGTAATCTGGCCATGCCCCACATGCCTACCACAGGGGTGAGCGGAATTGACCTTTATGTCAGAAATGGTGAAGATTGGCTTTGGTGTCGAGGGAAATATCAATTTAATAATACCATTCGTTATTATTTTAAACTTGATGGGTTGCCAAATGGAAATCGAAACTATGAATTGTATTTTCCCTTATACAACAATATCAAAAACCTGAAAATCGGTGTGCCCTTGGGAAGCACTTTGAAATTTCTTCCTGCGAGAACTGAAAAGCCTATCGTAATTTATGGTACCTCCATTGCGCAAGGTGCCTGTGCCTCACGGCCAGGTATGGCATGGACGAATATCCTTTCAAGAAGACTCAACTATCCTGTTATCAATCTTGGCTTTTCGGGCAATGGTAGATTAGAGCCAGAAGTTATCAACCTTATCAAAGAAATCGATGCGTCGGTATTTGTTTTGGACTGTCTGCCGAATCTTTCACCAAATGAAAGGCGCACCAAAGAGGAAATCCAAAAACGCATTCGAGAAGGTATCGCCACGTTGCAAGAAAAACACCCAGAAACGGTAATTTTATTGGTGCAACATGCTGGCTACTCCGACGGATTGGTCGATTCGAATAGAAAGGAGGTTTATGAAACACTGAATTCTTGGATGACCGAATCGTTCGAAAATCTGAAAAAACAAGGCGTCAAAAACCTCTTTATGCTGACCAAAGATGAAATCGGTCTTTCAAACGACGCTTTTGTTGATGGTACCCATCCGACCGATCTGGGTATGGAGCAATATACAAATGCGTACGAAAAAATACTAAGGCCTCTCGTTCTCAAAACCGATTAATACAACCCGAACAATGGATAAAGCCCTCAGAAGCTATATCGAATATTTACTTTGCATAAATATCAGTACGATCGGTTCAATTTCAGGGGGTGATATTTCAAAAGCTTATCTCCTGGAAACCGAAACCGAGCGATTCTTTTGTAAAGTGAACCGGAGTGAATCTGCCTTCAAAATGTTAGAGGCTGAGAAGGTTGGCCTAGAAGCAATTTCAGACACCAAAACGATTACCGTACCCAAAGTACTTCTCTGTGAACCCTTGAAAATTGGAGCATTTTTGTTGATGGAGTATATCGAGCCCAAAAAACCCTCAAAAAAAGATTTTGAACTATTGGGCCACCAATTGGCCGCTTTACATAAGCTTTCCGAATCCAACACCTTCGGCTTGGGAACCGAAAATTTTATCGGAAGCCTTCAGCAATCGAACACAACACATTCAGACTGGGCATCGTTTTATGTGCAAGAACGCTTGTTGCCCCAATTAAAATTGGTGGGGGATGGAAATTGCCTTCAGCTTTCAGAAACTCCGTCCGAAGAACAACTTTTTAAAACATGTCAAAGTCTATTTCCAAAGGTAAGACCATCGCTACTCCATGGTGATCTATGGGGCGGTAATTACCTGATTTCTAGCGAAGGTATCCCCCATCTTATTGATCCGGCTATTTACTATGGCCATCGCGAGGTCGATATTGCAATGACACACCTTTTTGGCGGGTTTGATAAAACATTTTACGACAGTTATCAAGAGCACTTCATGCCTATTGGTGGCGAAAAGGAGCGGAACGACATTTACCAGCTATATTTTCTGTTGGCACATTTGAATCTATTCGGACACTCCTATAAGTCTCGTGTAGTCACTATTTTAAAACGCTATTTTTGAGTTTTTTACTTACATTTATAAGGATTCAGCGCTCACAAAAAATATCCATGAAAAAAATATATCCCATTTTCCTTTTGAGCATGCCGCTTTTCTTTTTTATAGCCTGCGGTACCGATACGGACGAAAGTCGGACCAAGGCATATACAACTTGGTCTTCCTATATGGGCGATACGGGGCGCAGCCACTACTCTACCCTTTCACAAATTACCAAAGAAAATGTCAAAAATCTTAAAGTTGCTTGGTCATACGAAGCTCTCGATTGGGGCCAAATGCAAATGAACCCCATAGTCGTTGATAGCATGTTATACGGCGTAACGGCCGCTCTTCGCGTAGTTGCCCTACATGCCGCCACAGGTAAAGAAGTTTGGCAGTTCGGCGATTCCGTTCAAGTATGGCACTCTACAAGTAGAGGGGTTGCTTATTGGCAAAAAGGAGATGACCGACGTATTCTTTGTACCCGAGGCTCCGATTTGTTCGCTTTGGATGCCTTGACCGGAAAACCGATTTCTACTTTTGGCACTAATGGAAAAATCGATATGCGGTCAGGTATGCCCGAAAGTGCCAAAGAGAAATTCGTAATCTCGAATACACCGGGAACAATATATAAAGACCTCATCATAATGCCACTTCGCCTTTCGGAAGGTGCGGGGGCTGCTCCCGGAAATATTATGGCCTTTAATGCGGAAACCGGTGCCGTCGAATGGATATTTCATACCATTCCCCACCCAAATGAAGAAGGTTATGAGACCTGGGAAAATACAGAGGCCTACAAAAGCGATATCGTAGGTGCTGCTAATAACTGGGCTGGTATGGCCGTAGACGAAGAAACAGGAGTCATCTATGTGCCGACTGGCTCTGCTGCGCCCGATTTTTACGGCGGAATCAGAAACGGAAGCAATCTATATTCGAATTGCCTGATTGCTTTAGATGCCAATACCGGAAAACGCCTTTGGTACTTTCAGTTTACCCATCACGATATTTGGGACCGTGATCCTCCCGCACCACCCAATCTTTTATTGGTCGAAAGGGGAGGTAAAAAGATTCCTGCCGTGGCCCAAGTGACCAAACAGGGCTATGTCTATGTTTTTGACCGAAAAACCGGCGAACCACTCTTTGATATTGAGGAAGTACCCGTACCGGCATCAACTTTGGATGGCGAAAAAGCATGGCCCACGCAACCCATTCCTGTAAAGCCCAAATCGTTTGCCCGCCAGTCAACCGAATTGACCGAAGCCAATGTGAGTCCATATGCGGAGAACCCGGATTCCCTGCGGCAAATCTTAAAAACTGCTGACAAACGCAAATATGCGCCCCCCGGGCTAGAACCTTTAATCCTCTTTCCGGGGTATGACGGAGCGGCGGAATGGGGCGGTACTGCATCAGATCCTGAAGACGGTATCATTTATGTTAACGCCAACGAAATGCCGTGGATTATGCAAATGGGAGTCAACGATATGGACTTTAGCAATCTGCCCTTGGGAGAAGCTACGTACGAGAAATACTGTGTAAGCTGCCATCAAACGGATCGAAAAGGGTTGGCCGCAAGTGGATTCCCATCATTGATAGATATCGAACTTCGTAAAAGTCGAGATGAAATACTGGAAATCATTACCAATGGCAAAGGTATGATGACTGGTTTTCCGTACTTGAAGAAAGAGGAAAAGAATGCGCTGCTCCGTTTTCTGTTCAATCAAGAAATCAAGCATGACGTCGTCGAAGATTCTAAAGAAAAACAAATCCCCCGGTTGCCATATAAACATTTAGGCTACAATAAATTTATTGATAAAAATGGCCTCCCCGCTATCGACCCGCCCTGGGGCACGATGCACGCCATAGATCTAAATACCGGAGAGTATATTTGGTCTATCGTCTTTGGGGAAAGCCCTGAACTACTAGAAAAAGGCATTAAAGGCACAGGTACCGAAAACTACGGAGGTGCGGTAGTTACCGAAAACGGACTCTTATTTATCGGTGCCACACGGGACGGCTATTTTCGGGTATTCGATAAGCATAACGGAGAACTACTTTGGGAATACAAATTGCCAGCTGCGGCCTTTGCAACACCAGCCATGTATGAAGTCGATGGAAAACAATATATCGCAATTGCTTGCGGGGGCGAAAAATTGGGAACGGAGAAAGGGAATCGAATTTTGGCTTTTGCGTTAGAAGCACCCTAGCCCTGAAGGGAACGATATTATTTTAGCGTAACAGCCCTATTGGGCTTTTACGAGCGAGATACTCGCATCAGCGAGCAATAATCATAATAAATTAGAGAAATGGATAAAATAAAAGTTTTGGTCGTCGGATGTGGCAATATGGGTACCTCCCATGCGCGTGCCTATCATCAATTAGAAAGTTTTGAAATCGTAGGTCTGGTGAGCCGGAAACCGGAAAGTCGGGAAAAACTAGCTGAAGAACTCGGTGGCTACCCTACCTTCGGCGATTACGAAACTGCTTTGAAGGCTACAAGGCCCGATGCGGTTTCCATCAATACCTATCCAGATACCCATGCGGAATATATTCGGGCGGCACTGAACGCAAACGCCCATATTTTTGTGGAAAAGCCGCTTGCGTTGACCGTCGAGGAAGCCCAAAGCTTAGTCGATTTGGCCAATGAAAAAGATAAAAAAATGGTGATAGGCTATATTCTGCGCGTACATCCTGCTTGGGCAAAGTTCGTTGAAGTCGCTCGTACTTTAGGCAAGCCTTTGGTGATGCGTATGAACCTCAACCAACAGGCTTCTGGTGATATGTGGTATACCCACAAACAGTTGATGAACAGCATGTCGCCCATTGTTGATTGTGGGGTACATTATGTAGATATCATGTGCTTGATGACGCAATCAGTGCCTGTTAGTGTGAGTGCGATCGGTGCTAGACTATCCGATGAAATCGATGCCAATATGTACAACTACGGGCAGCTACAGGTTCGATTTAAAGATGGTTCGGTTGGCTGGTACGAAGCCGGCTGGGGACCAATGATGAGCGAAACTGCTTTTTTTATTAAGGATGTTATAGGTCCGAAAGGAAGTGTTTCTATCTCCGATGATGCCAAAGGTGATTCCGACAATGTAGAGGATCATACCAAAACCGGGGGGTTGCTGCTACATAAAGCAGCACTCGATGCCAATGGAAATTTTGCAAAACCCGACGAAATCATTAGTACTTCTGACGAACCTGATCACGACGGCCTTTGCCTTTTAGAACAGGAATATTTTTTAAGGGCGATTACCAAAAACCTTGACTTAAGCGAGCATATGCGTGATGCAGTAAACAGTTTGCGAATCGTTTTGGCGGCTGATGAGTCGTTTCGAACTGGGAAGACAGTTGAACTTTGACGTCAATGGTTAATCCTTAAACAATGGCGTTTCCGAAAGACTGATCAACCCCGCGTCTTTTTCCTTCAAAATTCTTTTGGTGCGGAGGTAGCGGCTGAGGTTCCATTCGTCAAAATTTTTAGCATTCTTATCCATACTACTAATGCGTACCATTTCAGAAGCATGTATAAATTCGTTGTTGCCGATCCACATCCCTACATGGACCACTTTTTCAGAGGTGGAGTCCGTTGCTTTTCTTCCAAAAAACAACAAATCCCCTTTTTCTAGCTTCTCAAAAATTTTGAGGGAGTCAATTGGCTTTCCGATGTGTACTTGTTGGGAAGCGTCACGAGGGATAACCATTCCGTTCAGAAAATAGATGGTCTTTGTAAAACCGCTGCAGTCCATACCCTTGGTTGAAGTGCCTCCCCATAGATAGGGTACGCCCATTAGTGTCTTTGAAGTAGCGACCAAATTGCCTGCTGTCGGGTCGAGGTTCTCCAGCCATGAATTATACATTTCTGCTTCATCTTTCGGCACAAAAGCTTCTCGCCCATCGGGGTAACCAACAATAAAATGGCCGGCACCATATTTAATTACTTCAAGTATATCTCCGGCCACCAGGTCGGAAACTATTTGTTTTTGTTGTTCCCCAAAATACGAATGCCCATAGGTCTTTGTGTAAATAATCTTGTCGGTCGTCTGCCATTGTGCGAATCGCACCTTATCCATCAATTCGACACCACCGTCATCGACCCATGAAAGGTATTTATCAGGCGTTTGAATATAGTACCAATCACCTTCCTTTTTTAACACTTTTACAGGGGTGCCCAAGGTGGCTTGAGTTGCCAATTCGGCCGAGTGTTTCGGATTACTTCTTAGATTCGCTACGGAAATATTGATAACGGCCTGTGTATTTCTTTCTAGTTCCCTAGAAGGCAAAAGCTGAATACTATCAATAAAATCAATGTTTTCGGTAACTAATTTGTCTTTGAGGGCGGCAACGGCATTGGGCAGATTGCTTTCTCCTTTTAAAATATATCTATCGATTTTTTTAACGGCCTCAACATTGAACAGCGCTAAGCGTTTGTCGGGAGCGTATTCGGTTTTTACTTCAGTTATTAGAGTTTCAAGTAAATTTTCACCCTTGTCTTCAGAAACGCAAGATGCAAGAAAGAGCAATAAAAGTAATGCGATACTCTTCTTCAAATAGGTTTTGTCCATGTTATTGTTGATTATTTTCTTTTTTAAGTGTGTGCCGACCCTTATGAATTTATGTAAATTTAGCCTAAATGAACAAACTCAAAGTTATAGAACTTTTTGCGGGTGTGGGTGGTTTTCGCTTAGGGCTCGAAAGGGCCGGAAAATACGAAGTGGTCTGGAGCAACCAATGGGAGCCTTCAACAAAGGCGCAACATGCTTCTATGGTTTATGAAGCTCGGTTTGGACCGGAAAACCATAGCAACGAAGATATCTCAGAGGTAGCTACTTCCGATATTCCCGATGCCGATATTTTGGTAGGTGGTTTCCCTTGTCAAGACTATTCCGTGGCCACAACACTGCAGAATTCAAAAGGACTAATCGGAAAAAAGGGCGTTTTATGGTGGACTATTCATAGAATACTTTCCGAAAAGCAACATCCGCCCAAATATCTATTTCTAGAAAATGTTGACCGATTGTTAAAATCACCTTCCCTGCAGCGTGGAAGGGATTTTGCTATCATGCTCAAGAGTCTAGACGATTTGGGCTATGCGGTGGAATGGCGCGTTATCAACGCGGCCGATTACGGCATGCCACAACGGCGCAGACGCATCTTTTTCTTGGGGTACCATAAATCGACTTCGATTTATAAATCTATCAAAAAAGCAGACAAGTCTGATTGGATCCATACATCGGGAACAATTGCAGCAGCTTTTCCAATTCAAAACCTGTCTAAAGAACCCTCCGTTTTTCAAATTGAGGAAAATCTGGTAGAACTTTCTGAAAACTTCAATAAGGGTGAAAAATTATCTCCTTTTGAGAATTCAGGTGTCTTTATAAACGGAAAGGTATTTACAGCAAAAGCTATCCCTAGTTACAATGGCGACCGAACTGTTCTTGGCGATGTACTCCAAAATGGAGAAGTGCCGGATGGTTTCTATGTAGCAGAAGAAGGCTTTTCGAAATGGAAATATTTAAAAGGATCCAAAAAGGAAGTTCGTACGGCAAAAACCGGTTTTACCTATAACTATAGCGAGGGTGGTATGGTCTTTCCCGATGCCTTGGATAATGCTTCACGTACAATAATCACTGGGGAGGGCGGAAAATCGCCTTCGCGTTTCAAGCATGTGGTGCAGACCAAAAATGGATTGCGCCGTTTGACCCCCCTTGAACTGGAACGACTCAATATGTTTCCCGAGGACCACACGAAATTGGACGGTATTTCCGATTCTAAACGTGCCTTTTTTATGGGGAACGCTTTGGTTGTAGGAGTGGTGGAAAAGATTGGAAGTGCATTGGCCGAAAAAGTTCTTCCCTAATTCCTTTTAGATGAGGTTAATAAACAAACATTTCGCCCAAAGGAATGTGGTGCTTATTTCTCATTTTTTTTAAATTATATATCTGACTTACAGCGACCTCTAAGATTAAAATGCTAAAATGACTCACAAAAGCACCTTTAGCTCAGACCTCCAAAAGGAACAAAAGCTCTCTGTTTTGCTTGATTCCCACTATAATACCTATTTGAAACAATACGATTTTGAGCGTGTAAAGGATATGAAGCAACAGCTCGTTGGAATTGATCTAATCCTTACCCACAAATCCAATGGTGAAAAAGTTCTGGTCGATGAGAAAGCCCAACTAGACTATGTCAATGAAAATTTGCCCACATTCGCTTTTGAATTGGGGTACCAAAAAAAGGGGTGGCTTTTCGATGCTTCAAAAAAAACAGATTTTTATGCACTTATTACGGGCATTTTCTCCGATGAACCCGATACCTATACCTCGTGCAAGATTACTTGGGTAAACCGAAAAAAACTGGTCTATTTTCTAAAGACCCGAAATATCGTTTCGAATACCTTGGAAGCGTACACAAAAAGGCAAGGGAAATAGAAATAGAGGAATTGGACCACCGTTCTGAAGGTTACCTCTATTTCTCAAGTAAGACCAAAGCCGAAAAGCCTTTGAATCTCATTTTAAAACTCGATTTTTTAGCACAACAAGGTATTGCCAAGCGTTTGGTCTAATATTATTTTTAGACCGGTCGGTCTTTTGATAAGCAAAAAGCTATGGGAGAACAAAACAAGAGTGTCGTTTATCGATTACATACTCTTTTTAATGGCAATAAGGGCACTTAGGCATTCTACTTTTAACTGCGAATACAGACTATACAGTCTGTATTCGGCTTTTACATGCCGTAGTTTAATTTATCCGTTTCTTGGAAAAAACATGTTATAAAGTTCGTCACCAAGGACCGAAGCTTTTTATGCCTAGCGGATTTTAACAATGATGGACAATCGGATATTTCTAGCTCAAAAACATGGAGCGGTACGTTTGTCGAAATTTACCTCAAGAAGAATGGTGATTTTTCAAACACCCATAGAGTCGTTTCCGAAATGGGAATATACTCTGGTGCCGCAGGTGATATCCGCCTCAGGGGCGAGTAGTTCTTTTCCAATAATTATACGCGCAGATAGTATCTAAATTTATTATCTGATTCAAAAAATAAGGTTTTCTCGCTTTTAAGACCTAATAGTTCTTTCCCCAGGCAAAAGGACACTCTTTAAGCAATACATTTCTTGCAGAATTATGTTTGATCATATCTAGCGTGAGGTTTAGTCGACCAGAACCATATTAACGGAGTGATAATAGCTTGTTAATGTAGTTTTTAGCCAGCATAGCTCTATTAAACTACTGTTAATCAATGAATAAAATTTGCTTTTCTACAATTTTATGCTATATTGCAAGTTATGGTAAAAATAGAAAAGTCAGAGAATCAGGAATTTTTAGAGAAATCAATCCACCATCTAGAAGCTACTGGCTTTGAAGACATCAAGGCGAATATCGAGGGCTACGAAACCCCAAAATCATATCTAATAAAGGGAAGTGATTCGAAAATAACCCCAGATATCGTAGCATTGAAAAATGGCCGTAAATATTATTTTGAAACCAGTTTAAAGTCGGACAAACCGAGACTTTTAAAGAGCAAATGGCTTTTCTTGGATACTTTAAGCCGTATGAACTCGAATAGGTTTCGAATTATTACCACAAGAGGTCATTATAAGTTTACAGACACAATGTTGGAAGACATTAACTTGACCAACAAAGAGCCCATAAAAATATAAGCCAAGAACAAAAAAAAACTAAGAGCCGCAATTGCGGCTCTTAGTTTTTTAGTACCATCCCTATATGCGGTATACCATCTTCAAGGTATCCTTCGGCTACTTGTTCAAAACCAAGGGAATGGTAAAACCGTTCCAGATACAATTGCGCAGAGACCCGCATTACCGATTCCTTAAAATGATTTCGTACCGCTGCTATCGAAGCCTTCATAATTTGCTTTCCGTACCCATATTTACGCTCAAGTTTCTTAACGGCCACCCTGCCGATAGCGGCTTCTTCAAAATAGTCACCTGACTTAAAAATACGAGCATAAGCAACTATTTCCCCTTCTTTTGTTCCTATAACATGTAATGCTTTTCCATCTTTTCCATCAACATCTTCATAAATGCAATCTTGTTCGACCACGAATATTTGACTTCTCAGACGCAATATATCGTGAAGCTCTTTTGTGCTTAGTTTTTCAAACGCTTTTACTTCAATTTTTATCATATCAATCTTGGACGATTATTAATTTGCTATCGCATTTACCGAATTCCGGTTGAATGTTAACGTGATTTATACCGAATTTATGATAAACCTCCTCCTCTATCTGCCCCAAAATGTTGTCAAATTCAGAAAGTCTGATGTCTGTGTTAAAATCTATATGCGCCTCAAGGTGAACTTCAGCTTCGTTGAGTTGCCATATATGTACGTGATGAACGTTCTTAATGGATTCAATTTTACTAATCGCTTCTACAATTTGTTGTACCTGAATCGTATTTGGCGTAAAAAGCATGAGCACACGGGTAGAGTCTTTCAGTAAGTCATAGCCCATATATATTAAATAAAGGGCAATAGCGAAAGTCAATATGGAATCGACCCAATACACTTGATAAAACTTCATTAGAATACCACCAATTAAAACAGCCACCGAGGCCATCATATCCGTCAATAAATGCAAGTAGGCCGATTTCATGTTCATATTGCTTGCCGCGTCTTTTTTAAGCAACAGGACACTAAACCCGTTTGCGACTATGCCCAATAAAGAAAGCCATATCACTAAATCGGATTCTATTTCTTGAGGATCAAAAAAGCGTACAACAGCTTCTTTTATCAAAATCACCGCTACAATAATTAAAGTAGCTGCATTTATGAATGCGGCAATTATTTCTGCGCGCTTATAGCCGAAAGTTTTGTTGTTAGAGGCCTGTTTTTTCGAAAGCAAGTTCGCAATATAGCTTACGACCAGCGATAGTACATCGCTAAAGTTGTGCAGTGCATCCGATAAAAGGGAAAGACTTCCTGAAACAAGGCCGCCTATCACTTGCGACACCGTAATTATGATGTTAAGAAGAATCGAAATGATAAGATTTCTCCCTTTTAGATCAGCGTGAGAATGACCATGCGAATGGCTGTGGTGCGAGTGACCCATTTAATAGAATAGTTAAATACTAGTTGATATATAAGGCAAAACCATCCTTACCGGAAAATATTTATCTTTTTCTGAAGCTTGGCATTTATTGTTGTGAGATGATTGGGTTTACGCAGCCGTTCGTTGTATAAACAATCCGTTAGCTAAAAAGAAACCTTCGTGCGATTACGAGCAAGGTATTTTCTCTATTCTTCGTTCATGTCTTCCGCCAGAAAAACTGGTGGTCAAAAAAGTTTTAACCATTTCAAGAGCCTGGGGCAACGAAATAAACCTAGCTGGAAGACTTAGAATATTAGCGTCATTGTGTTCTCTACCGAGCTCTACAATTTCTTTCGTCCAACACAGCGCACAACGAACCTTTTGATGCTTATTGGCGGTCATTGACGCCCCATTTCCACTACCACAAACGATGATGCCATAATCTACGTTACCTTCTTCAACGTCAGAAGCCACAGGATGTATGAAATCAGGATAATCTACACTATCCGTTCCATCGGTACCATAATTTTTTATTTCTATGTCCATAGATTTAAGTAAACCTACTATGGCTAGTTTATACTCTGTACCGGCATGATCATTTCCAATTGCTATTTTCATCTTTCTCATGTATTGATAGAAATTGTATCAGTAACAGTGGTCGAAAACATTGTTTTAATTTATTCTAATAAATTAAAACCACTGTTTTACAAATGTACGAATTGAAGTGCTTCACCACAAAATAGATAAGGTTTACAACATCTATTTTCATACGAAGAAAAATCGTTGTTCATTTGTAATAGCTAAACCGTGCATTAGCTGTTAATAACCTTCCAAAAGAAAGTAGTATTAAATTTTGATTTGTTGTTGCAATAGTGCTCTACAAAACTAATAGTAAATCGAGCAATCTTTTTATCCTCTTTTCATAGCTACATATTAAATAAAATTCCACGGTAGTTAACAATAAATTTACCTCTACTTATCAAAAATTTAATGTTGATAGCGGTTATTAACCTATACTAATAATGATAACAACACTCTGATTTGGTGTTAGATGATAACTGTACAATTTGTCAACAAGTTTTATAAACGGTTTATAGCAAGTTTTACCCCAATTATTTTTAAGCACTATTAACACACTATCATAAGCACCATTTTTATTTTAAATTTTAAAAAAGGTAAAATGATTATTATATAGTTGTTGATAACCTCAGTTTTAGTGCTATTGAAGCTGCAATAAAGGCTAATGGATTATAATTCGTAATTTTCCACCCAAATAAGAAAATACTTAATGTCAAAAAAGAATAAGAAAGCAATTAACCACAGAAAAAACGAGATTACCAAAGGAATCTTCAACATACTTGAACAAGAACCAAAAAAAACCTTCAATTATAAACAAATAGCCGCCAAACTAGGGCTGACTGAAACCAACGAACGGAACCAACTCATCAAACGCTTAGGGCAGTTGCGAGAAAGTAAAAGAATTACCGAAGAAGGTCGCGGCAACTTTAGAGCGACTGTCACAACAAAAACCTATCACACTGGAATTGTAGACCTCACTGGGCGAGGTAATGCTTATATTGTCATTGAGGGTATGGACGATGACGTTTTTGTACCCAATAACAAATTAAAAAAAGCCTTTCACGGCGATACTGTCGAGGTCTATATCTTTCCTAGAAGAAATGGAAAAAAACTCGAAGGTGAAATTGCCAAGGTCGTCGAACGTAAGAAAACCGAATTCGTAGGTATTCTAGATCAACAGAAAACCTTTGCTTTTGTTAGAGCGACCGATTTTCGAATGTATACTGATTTTTTTATACCAAAAGGAAAAACGAAAGATGCGAAAAATGGAGATAAGGTTATTGTCAGTTTCGAAAACTGGCCCGACGATACCGATTCACCTTTTGGAACAGTAATCAAAGTACTAGGAAAACCGGGGGAGCATAATACTGAAATACATTCTATACTAGCAGAATACGGGCTGCCATATGAATTTCCAGCGGAAGTTGAGCGCTTTGCGGATACTTTAGATACTTCTATAAAGAAAGAAGAGATTGCTAAAAGACGAGATATGCGAGAGGTACTTACCTTTACCATTGACCCAAAAGATGCTAAAGATTTCGACGATGCACTGTCTTTTGAAGTATTGGAAAACGGAAACTATGAAATAGGAATTCATATTGCCGATGTCTCTCATTATTTAGTACCCGATACGATTTTAGATGACGAGGCTTATGAGCGGGCAACCTCAGTATATTTGGTAGATCGGGTGGTACCGATGCTTCCAGAAGTATTATCGAACAATGCCTGTTCTCTTAGGCCTAACGAAGAAAAATATACATTTTCGGCCATTTTCGAATTGGATAAAAATACTGAAATCAAAAACCAATGGTTCGGAAGAACTGTTATTAATTCGAACGAGCGTTTTGCCTATGAAGAAGCTCAGCATATTATCGAAACCAAGAAAGGAAATATTTCTGATGACATATCGATTAGGGAAAACGCCTATTCCGTTTCTAGCGAGGTCGTTGAGGCTACTTTAGAAATGGATAGATTGGCCAAAATTATGCGCGGCAAGCGTATGGAGCAAGGGGCAATCTCTTTTGATAAGGTAGAGGTTCGTTTTAGTTTGAATGAGAATAGTGAACCTGAAGGTGTTTATTTTAAAGAGTCAAAAGATGCGAATAAATTAATTGAGGAATTCATGCTCTTGGCTAATCGAAAAGTGGCTGAGTTTATTGGTAAACAAAAACCAAAGAAAACTTTTGTTTACCGAATTCATGACGACCCGAAGGAAGATAAATTAATAGCACTTAACGGTATTATTTCACGTTTTGGGCATAAGATAGATTTCAAGGATAAAAAATCCATCAGTGCTTCGTTAAACCAGCTTTTAGAGGATGTAAAAGGCAAGAAAGAGCAGAATCTTGTAGATACGTTGACTATACGAAGTATGAGTAAAGCCATTTATACAACGGAAAATATAGGACATTACGGGCTGGCTTTCGATTATTATACTCATTTTACGTCACCGATACGCCGATATCCCGATGTGATAGTGCATCGCTTGTTACAACATTACCTCGATGGGGGTGATACGGCGAAAACAGAAGTTTATGAACAGAAATGCAAGCATTCATCAGATATGGAATATTTGGCTTCAAGCGCTGAAAGAGATTCTATAAAATACATGCAAATCAAGTTCATGCAAGATCACCAAGACCAGGAATTCGTTGGGGTCATTAGTGGAGTGACCGAATGGGGCGTATATGTCGAGATTATTGAGAACAAATGCGAGGGTATGGTACGGATCAGTGATATAAAAGGTGATTATTATATCTTTGATGAAAAGGAGTATGCTATTGTAGGGGAACGCACCAAAAAAACATATCAATTAGGCGACGAAGTCGTGGTGATGGTCAAAAACACTGATTTGATTAAACGTCATCTTGATTTTGCCCTGTTGGGAAAACATGAGAAATAGGCAATTTTTTGGAATAGATTTTGTTTATAGAATAACAAGTCAACCTAAAAGGTATATCATGAAACAGTTCGTGTTGCTTGCCGTTGTTTTTCTTGGGTTTCAAATACTATGGGCCCAAGACTCAAAGATGAGCCAAGACCTTACCAAGTTCACAGAAGTGAAGGCTTTTGATGGTATTTCGGTAAACCTTATAAAGTCCGAAGTTAACAAAGCGGTCATTACAGGCGCTAACATTCAAAAAGTCGCTATTGTAAATAATAGCGGCGTATTGAAAATACGCATGCAAATCGATAAGATATTTAGTGGTTATCGCACTTTCGTCGACTTATATTATACCGAGAAACTTGTTGTCATAGATGTTAACGAAGACGCTAGAATTTCTTCTAAAGAAACGATCAAACAAGATGTACTGGAGCTAAAAGCGCAAGAAGGGGGTGAACTCGACATCAATACCGAAGTTGAACAGTTATTAATAAAAACGGTAACTGGTGGTGTAATTAAAACCTCGGGCACTTCAGACTTGCAAGATGTTGCCATTAATACCGGAGGTATCTATAAGGGTAAGGAGCTAAAGACCAAATTTTCAACGGTCAATGTAAATGCGGGATCCAGCGCTGAAATTTATGCTTCGGATTATGTAAAGGCTACGGTCAAGGCAGGTGGGGAAGTATTGGTCTATGGAGACCCAACTAAGATGGATGAAAAAACCGTTTTCGGAGGCAAGGTTACAAGAATGTAATCAGAAAATGGATTATTAGAGGAATAGGTTTTTAATATAAATTTTAGATTAGACGAGTTAATAGGATGCTTTTCCGAATAGCTATTAACCATTAACAAAATGATTGACGATATACAGGCAGCGATTCCATTGGGCTTTTTATTAAGCTTTATGATTGGGCCTGTTTTTTTTGTGCTTTTACAAACCAGTGCTATAAAAGGTTTTCGAGCCGCATTGGTTTTTGATTTTGGTGTAATCATTGCCGATGCTATTTTTTTAACAATTGCCTATTTTAGTAGTTTTCAGCTTTTGGAAAACCTAAGTAATCAGCCTGGTCTTTATGTATTTGGCGGTGTTATTCTTTTGGTCTATGGTATTACTACTTTCTTAAAAAAACCACCTCAGAAATTAGATCCAAATTTAAGGGCAAGCAAAAGTGATTACTTAAGTCTTTTTGTGAAAGGGTTCTTACTTAATTTTATTAACATTGGTGTTCTTGTTTTTTGGCTTGGAATTATTATTGTAGTTGGCCCTAGCCTTGATAATGACCCAAAAAGAATTGTCATCTTTTTTTCAGGAATGATGGGCGCCTATTTCGTTACTGATGTTTTTAAAATCCTTCTTGCCAAACAATTAAAGCGAAAATTGACTCCAGAAAGAATACACCTCATCAAAAAAGGACTTGGAATTATTCTTATTATTTGCGGTATTGTACTAATTATAAAGGGATTTTTGCCAAAAGACAAGTTTAATATTGAAGAGGGTATTGAGCGCATTGAACTAGGCCATTTCAATTCTCCGTCATGACGGATACTTCTACAATTTCCTGATTTAAAGACCTTATCCTCGTGGAAATTGGCTTACAATTCTACATCGTCTAGTCCTGAAATTTCCGGTGGAGGTAGATACCGTATCCTTAAAAAGTAAAAAACCCCATTACCTGAAGTGTTGGAGGTATCGAGCGCGCCTAAACATCGGGGATTACCATTACGTAATATATACAAAACAAAAAACCCTCGTATTCACGAAGGTTTTAGTTGAGGCATCGAACGGATTCGAACCGTTGTACAAGCTTTTGCAGAGCTGCGCCTAGCCACTCGGCCACGATGCCATTTTCAACTGCAAAGGTAGGTTGTTTTTAGATATTGAAAAATTTAAAACCTTCTTTTTTCTTTAAGCACGACCGTGACTTTTTCCACGTCACCCCCAATGGGCGGATTGATTTTGGAAACCGAAACCTGAGCCTTGTTGATGATTGCTATTTCATCAAAAATTCGCGCGACGATACGTTTTCCTACATGTTCGAGTAACTTGGAGGGCGTATTCATTTCCTCCTTTACGATATGGTTGATGTGAACATAGTCTACGGTATCGGATAATCGATCGGAGAGAGAGGCTTTTGATAGATTGGCGTTTACCGAAACATCAACGCGGTATTCACTTCCGATGGCGGTCTCTTCCTTCAAACAGCCATGGTGGGCATATACCCGAATATTGTCAACTTTTACTTTTCCCAAGACAATAAATGTTTGTACAAACTTATGGCAATCCTCTGAGAAAAGAGCGTAGTAAGTTTTAAAGTTTATTTGAGAAGATTATTTAGCCTATACCGTTTAATCGAACAGCTGTTTAATAGGTGCAACGACAATTACTAAGCCCTTGGAATAGGTCTACGCCGATAGTAACCACATGGGTACCCGTACTGTAAGTGATAATTTCATTCAGAATAATCTGGTAGGAGTATCCAAAATAGAAATTGTTTTTTTTCAGACCGGCAAAGGGTGCAATATATAATGGGTCGCCGATCTGGTCGTTCAAGAACCGATAGTTTACTCCCACATAATAATAATCTTCAAAATCGTACCACCTGAACTTTAGGTTCAAATCTGTTTCAGACCGCCCGTCACTTTCGAATATCTTAAACAATAACGATGGTTCTATTTCGAGGTTGGTATTTTTGTTTTTGCGATAACGATATCCGGTATATACATAGTAGTTTCTTAACGCGTTAGGTTCGTCGGGATCGAATGTTAGGTTCTGAGGATCTTTGGCCAATAGGTTAGAGGCGTTCGCACTTAAGTAAAACTTTCCATAGCGATACATAGCTCCGACATCAAAGTTGTGGTTAGTGGTCTGACGGTTATTGATAACACCTGGGTCGAGGTTGGCATCTATAAACTCATCAATATCTATTCTGAACTGATTGAAATTATAGGAAATACCGAAAGATAAAAACTCGTCGTCGTAACGATCTAATGTCAAATGGTGCGCAAAAGACATTCGGGCACCTTGTTGTTTTGTGTATCCATTTTTATCATTGTATAAAAATATACCAACGCCCGACTTTTCGCCCAAGCGCATATCGGCGGCCAATGACTGTGTTTGCGGCGCATCTTTGATTCCAACCCACTGGGTGAGGCCGTTAAGCCTTATTTTCACATGGTCTCCAATACCTGCATAGACCGGCGACAAAACGAACGGGTTGTCTGCCAAGTATTGTGACAGTTGGGGCGAGTTGAGCTCCTGACCTTTAGATGCAATCGCGCTCGATAAGAGCAGCAAGGTCAATATGAATTTGCGCATGGTACTGTAGGTTAAGTTTTTATCGATATAGGGTAAAGTGTCCAACAAACTCTCTGTCGTCATTCTCGCCGTTGAGTTTTATAGTGTACCAGTAATCTCCGGTGGGTAGTTCGGTTTGCTTGTAAAAACCGTCCCATCCGCGATCGCCCTGGCCTATTCGGTACACCTCTCTACCATAACGATCAAATATGATGGTTAGTATCTCCGGAAAGCCTTCATCGTTCCGTGGTTTCCAGTACTCGTTTTCACCATCTCCATTAGGGGTAAAGAAGTTCGGAATCTCGATATCGATGAATTCCATATCGATGCTAGCAGTGGCCTCACACCCGTTTTCATCGACCACGGTAACGACATAAGTATCCGTACGGTTGATAAAATAGGTGTTGTCTGAACCGTTGTTCACATCACCAAAAAAGATAGTATAGGCTTCTTTGCCGCCTGCAACTGTCGCCGTTATCTCATTGATATTGGTCTGGTCAACGGTTATGGTCAACGGTTCAAAATCTTCGATTTCAAAATCATGGGTTGTAACACAACCGTTTGCATGCGAGATTGCAATATAGTGCGTGCCTGGAGCGATATCCCTAAAATAAGGGTTCAGTTGCATATCGCCCGGATCTGTAGAATCCAAACCGTAAAGAACTTCGTCTACGATACTGGTATCCTCCAAAGCAATATTTATATAGTTATTGGGAATATCACCATTACAGCCATATACTGGCTCAACCGTGGCACTGAGATTTACGCCTGGATCTACTGTTAGGGATACGTTTTCTTCACAGCCCATGACATCTCTTACAAATATGATGTAACTACCCGCCGCCAGATTGGATAGGTTGGTCCTGTCCTGTACGAAATTGGTTTCGCTGCTCAATCGTGTACTGTATGGAGCAGTTCCTCCAGCGATTGTCAACTCAATGGAGCCATTTTCTTCCCCCTCGCAGACCTCCGGCAGAGCTATTGCAGAAACGTCTAAAACATCAGGTTCGACAATTGTATATTGAAGCTCTATGAAACAACCATTGCTGTCTTGCGCGATTACCGTATATGTGATTCCGCTTGGCGAACCTTCCAAATCGGTAAATACATTTTCCTCATCGAACTTATTAAGGTTTGGTGAAATAGCATATTGGTAAGGGGCTACACCACCTTCTAGCTCGACCGTAATCGTTCCGTCATTGGCACCGAAGCAACTTACATTTGTAAAATCGTTCGGATCGATTATCGATAATGTCTCCGGTTCAGTTATTATCACTTCTTCCGCAGGAGCGGTACAATCGTCGCTGGTAACGTTGACATAGTAAGTGCCTTCGGACAATCCGCTAAACTCACCATTGTTTTGTGCCGCACCGGTAACGCTGTTTGTCAATGCAGCATCTGTAAACAGCTCGTACATATAATTTCCAAGCCCGCCATCTGCCTCTGCATAAATTACAGCAGTGTTTTCGCCATTACAGTTGATTACTGCAGCCGAACTGTCTACAATTAGGGTCAATGGCTCGATGACATCTTCTTCTATTGAATTCGACAATGCCGCGGTACAAAGGTTGATAGCGTCCCTAACATAGTAACTATAAATACCGGCGCTCATAATACCGCTTAATGGCAGATTTACACTGTTTCCGGTCATAGAAACCCAAGTGGCATCGTCAATACTGTATTCGTATGTTCCAGTGCCGCCTGTTGCGCTCAATTCAAATTCAACACCTGTCACGCAGGTCAGCGGGCTTGTTCTGATCAATTGTGCTTCCACTTCTGTCGGGTTTACGATTTCAACAATAGATGTCTCGTCAGAGCAACTTACGTCGTCCGTGACCGTGATGCTATAGAAACCGGCCGCCAGGCCATTGAAGGCATTAACATTTTGTAGAGCGGAAGTCTGTAAGAGGCTACTTCCGGCCAAATCATTGTATCTGTTCAATCGATATTGATACACAGGCGTAACGTTCCTGGCATTGATCGATGCGGTTACACTAGCCGTGTTTTCATCAAAACAAGTCAATGGTGTATCGGCAATGGTCGCCACAATATCATCGGGTCGAATCAAATCTATGTTGTCCGAAAGCACACATCCAAAGGCATCTGTAATCGTAACATGGAAACTACCTGCAGACAATCCTTCGAAAATGAAAGCTTCGACATTGGTTTCAGTGTAAGTTTGGGAGGTCGTGTCGTCAAGAACTATAGTGTAAGGCCCTTCACCCCCAGTCGGATCTATCAGAATCCTACCTTGGTCGTTCGAACAGCTTACACTTGACTCTTCACGAATAGTAGCCGTTATTGGTGCGCTGGGCGCAAGCACTGTAATTACATTGGAATCATCCTCACATAGAGGCGCATCGGTTGCAGTAACCCTTAAATAATATACTCCTCCGGGAAGGTTAGTAATTGGAGGCAAGGCTGCAACGGTATTTCCAGTTCCGCTGAATCCGGCACCCACTATAGGATTGTCATTGATGTCATAGACTTGATAGGCGTAGTTGCCCGTATAATCGTTTATGGCAATACTAAAACTTCCATCATCGACACCGTTGTTCAGACATTCCTCATCGGTCAATTTGGTCGCGATTACCTCAATAACATCCGGGTCGTCAATGGTATGTACCGTTTCAATAACACAACCAGTATCCAAATTGGTAATGGAAACGCGATAGTTTCCAAATTCCAGAGCGGTAAATGTTTCCGGATTATTTGTAGAAGTTGTTGTTTGTGAGTAAGCTACATTGATTCCAGTTACGGTATATTCCAAGTTTGGTGTGGGACCTGACGGTGTTACCGTTACGCCGACCTCAATTTGGGCATTATTCAAAGGTGCACAAGCTGCATCTTGAGTGGTTGTAACCGTTGGGCCATTAATCTCTACGAATGGCAGCACCGTTTCAGTAGTGGATAGCGCAGAACATCCCGCATCGTCGTAGACTCGTATTTCATAGTCCCCGCCTGCACCGTCAGTTTCAAAATAGGCTGTATTTGGGCCGTCTTGTACGACGCTTCCATCACGTATAAATACATAGCGCACAAAGGTATTCGTGCCACCTGATGCATTCACAAAAGATATGTTTGCGTTGTTCGTGTTGTTACCATTTGTACATCCGTACTGGACAATATCAATAGGATTAACCGTGATAATGTCTGATTCTGTAATAGTCACATCGGTAGTGACGACGCAATTGTTCGCGCCCCTTGCCTCTATAGTATAGGTAATCCCTGCGATGGAGCCTTCCAGGCTGTTGAATACAGCAGAGGTGGCGTTCGAAGATGTCGCCGCGATGGGAAAAGTCGCCGAGCTACCTGGCCCTAAAATAATCATGAATGTATATGGGCCGACACCATTGTCGGTAACGCTCATTGAAATTGTTCCGTCATCTGCACCGTTACAGGTCACGTCAGTAAGGGTATCTACATTCAGTATTGGCAGTACGGCATCTTCAAGCCTTTGGGTTATATCGGTAGGACATCCCTGTGCCGCATCTTGATCGGTCACGGTAAAGAGGTAGTCGCCCACTTGGTCCATACCGTTGAATATTCCGGTGGAATTTAAGACTACCGTGAATCCGTCTGGATAGGTAACGGAGTAATCGAAGTTCCCCGAACCACCGTTCTGTATGATGGTTATCTCGCCTCCCGGAGTGGCCGAGCAGTCGATAGTTTTTACAACAGTTGCCAAGGGCACGATAGGTTCGTAAAGTATTTCGGCCGTTGTTGTAAAGGTACACGTCCACTGGTCGGTTACCTGTACCTGATAGCTGCCGTTATCCAGGCCGGTGAAGACCCTTGTGTTTTGAGGCGCGCCGGTAGGCGTACCGTTCTTTATCAGTTGATAGGTATAGTTGCTTCCCTGTCCACCCGTTATGCCCGCCGTCACTTCGATCTCTCCCTCGAAATTGGTACAGTTGGGCTGGTTGATCTGTATTGATGCGTTGATCGGTGTTGGATCGGCAAGAACAATAGCGTTCTGTACTTCACGCTGGCAACCGTTTTGGTCGATGACCCATGCCTGATAGGTTCCCGGGGCGAGGTTGTCGAACCTAGGTCCGGTAACGAAACTGGCCGCGGACGCCGGGGCAACGATTCCGACATAATAGTCGTAACCTCCCCATCCGCCGAGAACGTCGATAATCTCGATAACACCGTCGTTACCTACACAGGTAATCGGGTCGACATTGGTATTTGCCGTGATTAGGGAGTTAGGCCCCGCAATGGTGAACGGTTCGGAAGATACGCACGAAGGATCGGAATCCTGGGTAACCTCGACACGGTACTCCCCTGCACCTATGGCAAATGGTACTGTTGGCCCTACATTGGCCGAGACACCGTTGGCGCCTACGATAAGTACGTCATCGCCAATGGCGGCCGTACCCTGTGAATTATAGATCTGCCATGTAAACCCATTGGTATAGGGGCTCACGGGGTCGTTTATGGTAAAGCTTACCGAGCCGTCGTCTCCGAAGCAGACGACATCCACGGTAGTGGCATCTATTTCGAAGGTATTGGGATCTTCGATTTCGAAAGCTGTTTGAACTAAACATCCGGTATCGGTGTTGGTCACGGTAACTTCGTAGTTGCCGATGCCCAACGAACCGAATACGTTGGAAACTTGGTTCAACGAACTGTACGCGTTGTCGGTACCCACTACGGAATACTCAATATTCGGTGTTCCGGTGACCGGGTTCAGGGTAATCCCTATGGATACCTGCGCATCGTTGCCCGGGTTACAGGTAACACTATTATCGATAGTCACGGACGGGTCGGTGATCTCGACGAACGGCAAGATGGTAGCTGTCGTTGTTCCGGTACATCCGTTGTCATCGTATACATTGATGATATAGGTTCCGCCAATGGTATTGGTTTCCGTGTAGACGGTGTTCGTCCCGTCCTGTACGGTTACGTCATCCCCTGTTGCGGGGGTTCCCTGGTCGTTTATGAACTCGTAGCGCACGTAGGTGCTCGAACCGCCGCTGACACTCGCAACGCTTATGCTCGCATTGTTCGGGTTGTTGCCAATGGTACAGGCGAAATCCACGATCGGATCTAGTGTTACGGCCATGGCTACCGGCTCGCCGATGACGATCCCGGCGATGTCGAACGTACAGCCGTTGGTTCCCGTTCCGGTCACGGTATAGGTAGCGGCCGGAAGGTCCTCGAAGGTGTTCGTGGCGCCGTTGAAGCTTCCTGCTGCGGGCGAGATGCTGTAGGTCAACGGATTGATGCCGTTGTCGGTCTCGGTAAGGGTGATCGTACCGTCCGAAGCACCGTTGCACGTAATGTCAATATGGGCTTCCGTAAATACTGGGGTAACGGCAGGTTCAAGACGCTGCGTAATCGTGGTACTACATGCGTGCCCTACGGTCTGATCGGTCACGGTAAAGAGGTAGTCGCCCACTTGGTCCATACCGTTGAATATTCCGGTGGAATTTAAGACTACCGTGAATCCGTCTGGATAGGTAACGGAGTAATCGAAGTTCCCCGAACCACCGTTCTGTATGATGGTTATCTCGCCTCCCGGAGTGGCCGAGCAGTCGATAGTTTTTACAACAGTTGCCAAGGGCACGATAGGTTCGTAAAGTATTTCGGCCGTTGTTGTAAAGGTACACGTCCACTGGTCGGTTACCTGTACCTGATAGCTGCCGTTATCCAGGCCGGTGAAGACCCTTGTGTTTTGAGGCGCGCCGGTAGGCGTACCGTTCTTTATCAGTTGATAGGTATAGTTGCTTCCCTGTCCACCCGTTATGCCCGCCGTCACTTCGATCTCTCCCTCGAAATTGGTACAGTTGGGCTGGTTGATCTGTATTGATGCGTTGATCGGTGTTGGATCGGCAAGAACAATAGCGTTCTGTACTTCACGCTGGCAACCGTTTTGGTCGATGACCCATGCCTGATAGGTTCCCGGGGCGAGGTTGTCGAACCTAGGTCCGGTAACGAAACTGGCCGCGGACGCCGGGGCAACGATTCCGACATAATAGTCGTAACCTCCCCATCCGCCGAGAACGTCGATAATCTCGATAACACCGTCGTTACCTACACAGGTAATCGGGTCGACATTGGTATTTGCCGTGATTAGGGAGTTAGGCCCCGCAATGGTGAACGGTTCGGAAGATACGCACGAAGGATCGGAATCCTGGGTAACCTCGACACGGTACTCCCCTGCACCTATGGCAAATGGTACTGTTGGCCCTACATTGGCCGAGACACCGTTGGCGCCTACGATAAGTACGTCATCGCCAATGGCGGCCGTACCCTGTGAATTATAGATCTGCCATGTAAACCCATTGGTATAGGGGCTCACGGGGTCGTTTATGGTAAAGCTTACCGAGCCGTCGTCTCCGAAGCAGACGACATCCACGGTAGTGGCATCTATTTCGAAGGTATTGGGATCTTCGATTTCGAAAGCTGTTTGAACTAAACATCCGGTATCGGTGTTGGTCACGGTAACTTCGTAGTTGCCGATGCCCAACGAACCGAATACGTTGGAAACTTGGTTCAACGAACTGTACGCGTTGTCGGTACCCACTACGGAATACTCAATATTCGGTGTTCCGGTGACCGGGTTCAGGGTAATCCCTATGGATACCTGCGCATCGTTGCCCGGGTTACAGGTAACACTATTATCGATAGTCACGGACGGGTCGGTGATCTCGACGAACGGCAAGATGGTAGCTGTCGTTGTTCCGGTACATCCGTTGTCATCGTATACATTGATGATATAGGTTCCGCCAATGGTATTGGTTTCCGTGTAGACGGTGTTCGTCCCGTCCTGTACGGTTACGTCATCCCCTGTTGCGGGGGTTCCCTGGTCGTTTATGAACTCGTAGCGCACGTAGGTGCTCGAACCGCCGCTGACACTCGCAACGCTTATGCTCGCATTGTTCGGGTTGTTGCCAATGGTACAGGCGAAATCCACGATCGGATCTAGTGTTACGGCCATGGCTACCGGCTCGCCGATGACGATCCCGGCGATGTCGAACGTACAGCCGTTGGTTCCCGTTCCGGTCACGGTATAGGTAGCGGCCGGAAGGTCCTCGAAGGTGTTCGTGGCGCCGTTGAAGCTTCCTGCTGCGGGCGAGATGCTGTAGGTCAACGGATTGATGCCGTTGTCGGTCTCGGTAAGGGTGATCGTACCGTCCGAAGCACCGTTGCACGTAATGTCAATATGGGCTTCCGTAAATACTGGGGTAACTATAACTGGAACGGTAACCGGGAATACTCGGGTACATTCAGGCCCAGAAGTATTATTATCATAAATAGTGATTACATAGTCTTCCGCCACCGTTGCATTGAAAACATACGGGTTGCTGGGTAAGGCCGCTTTTGATATAACGATACCTGCACCATTGGTAATCTGGTAATCATAATTACCGGAACCAAAAGTGACTTCCATGATAATTTGAGCATCGGGCGTTGCGGTACAATCCAGCAATTTGGTCAAGCTAACATTGACTTCCAGCACAGGATATACATCAACGGTATCCGTATCCGTACAACCGTTACTGTCGATTATGGCGACGTTGTAGTTGCCGGGTGTTACATTGTTGAAAACACCGCTATTGTCCACGTAGTTCACTCCTCCATCAATGGAATATAAAATCTGTGCGGCCGTACTCGTTGCATTTATGGTCAAGGATGTTGGCGAAGCACAGTTATCAACTACCATGGAATCAATAGTTGGATTCGGTGTTAGGTTTAAGTTGATCGGGCCGAGATCGGCAAAACATCCAAATTGGTCCGTAATGGTCACATTATAGTTTCCAGCAGGCGAATTGGCCGGAATTTCTACAGGATTATCGGGAGTAGCGGTAATAGTAGCAAATGGTGCGGGTCCGGTTACGGTATATGTAAACATACCGCCACCACCGCTAATATTTTCTATGGAAATCAATCCTGGAGTGTTACAGGAAATATCCCTTAATTTGTTCAGGTTTGCAGTAATCGGGTTCAATTCGTCCAAAAGAAGATTTTCCGAAGCACCTCTACAACTGTCAACACCACCATCGACTTCGATTACATCGATAAAATAGTTTCCTGCGGGCAAACTGTTAATCGTTACGTCTTGGGGAGAAGTATAAGGCTGATTAATTGCTGCTCCACCACCACCGCTGTAGGCTACCGCAACAGGTGTTCCACCGCTTACGTCATATACCGTCCATCGGAACTCGTTTCCGAAGGGAGCCGTATTGTCTGTAACCGTAAAAATGATGCTACCATCTGAAGCTGCGGCGCAAGAAGGTTCCGAAGCCGTAGTTATCTCCAAGGGAACGGTAATCAAATCATTTACATTCACGTTACTCTGGCGTACACACCCTACATTATCGCGTACATAGAATACGTAGCTTCTGCCAGGTACAAGTCCTGCAAAAGTATGTGGGTCCAATAGGCCTTTGGCAGGGGTAGTCCATGGGTGTATCGGAGTAGCCGGGTTGAAATTTGCCGGATCTTCGGAATAGGTATATTCGTAATCCGGTGTACCCTGACCACCCTGAACGGTTACTTGTAATTCGTTGCAGTTCACGACAATCGCCAAAACGGTGATATCAAGATCATCCAATGGATATGGAATGATAAATGCAGGAAGGTCAGTCTGGCAGACAGTAACTCCGCCGGAAACGGTACGCATAGAAGGGTACACTGTTTGACCAGAGGTATAACCTGTAAAGCGATCAGAAGTGCCAGGGGTGCTATTATCACCGATCCAAGTTGCTCCTCCATCTGCGCTAAATTCTACGGTTCCCAAAGTTGTGGTATAGGGAATAAACTGGAATCCGAAATCGTTAGGGTCACCCGTACACGTGGCCGGTGTAACGCCAATGACATCACCTGTCAATTCATCGGGATTGGCAATATTCACTGGAGTATCAGTCACCGAACAGCTATAGAGATCGGTTACGATTATCGTATAATTTCCAGAAGACAAATTATAGTAGGATTGCGTTGTTGCAATCACATTAGTATCGGTCTGGTCAGAAGCCCCGCCGTTATCCAAATCGATGATCTGAATCGTATAGGGGTTATCTCCGGATGAAATAGTTACTTCTATGGAGCCAACGCCATTATAGCATAGTGGATCTGTTGGGGTGGAAGTAAATGTAATCGGTGTAGCCGGACCAACTGTAACGGTCTCCATATATTCACAATGGGGATCAACCGCATTGTTGTCCCAAACATAGACATCATAGTCACCATCGTTTCCAGGAGTAACCGAAAAGGTGATCGAGGCCACGAAATCTACTGCTGTAACGGAAGTTCCTGTTGTAACATAAGCATAGGTGTAATTACTATCTCCACCGGAAGCATTAACGGTAATGCTGCCATTCGTACAAGAACTGATATCTACAACATCCACCACAGCGGTCAATTGCGGATCAATGGTTACGTTCTGTTGTACGGCGGGGCACCCGAAGGCGTCTCGCACGTCGATGGTATAGGTTCCGTTCGCCAGGTTGGCG
>CAZRIE010000001.1:0-88016 GCA_964600075.1 uncultured Flavobacteriaceae bacterium | reverse complement strand
CGGTATCCTCCAATTGGTATTCATAGGTCGGCGTACCGCCCGTGGCGCTTGCGGTGATGGTGGCCCCTGTATTGTTACATGTGAACTGCTCGGTGATGCTCCCTGTTGCCACGACCAATGTAGGTTCGTTAAGGGTCTGGTTCAGGGCAACGGTACAACCCGCAATGGGGTCGTCGACATCGCGCACTGTTATGGTGTGCGCCTGTGCGGCCAGTCCGGTAAGTTGTTCTGGGGCGCTGAACGGCCCGACAAAAGCTGCCCCGTTCAGGCTGTACTCGTATCCACCGGCACCGTAGTTATCGGCATCGATGGTAATGGTCCCGGTACTGTCGGCGTTACAGCCGAGGTTCTCGAAAGCTGTTATGGAGGCCTCGAAGGTGTTTCCGTTTGCAACGATGACGTTTATGTCGACGGTACAGTCGCTTCCGTAGTTGACGGTAACGGTATGGCTTCCTACGGCGACATTGTTGAACAGGTCTGCACCCGCACCGGTCTGTCCGGGCAATGCACCGTCCAGGATATAGGTATAGGTCGCGTCGAAAGGCGTAACGGTAATGTTCCCGCTCCCGTCGCAGTTATAGGCAACGGAGGTACTTAATGCCGGTTCGGTCGGAAGTGGGATTATAATCACGTCCGCCAAAGTAATCTCACAGGAAGTCGCATTGGCATCACGGACCCTGATGCTGTACGTATCGTCGGTCAGATTGGTAAAGGTCTGCCCTCCCGTTGTCGAGGCAGTCCATGCCCCGCCGTTGATGCTGTACTGGTAATCGCCGGAACCGCCCGAGGTCGGTGTGACGTTGCCCACTGTAATTTCGGCGTCAACAAGACAGGTGTAGACCTGTGTGATCGTCGCTTCGGCCATCAACTGTGCCGGTTCGGCAACAATGGTGTCCTCAGGAACGGATTCGCAGTTGTTTGCGTCCCGTACACGTACGGGATAGGTGCCTGCAATCAGGTTCGGGAACGAGTTACCGGTTACATACGTAGCACCGTTGTCGATACTATAGGTAAAGGGAGCGTTCCCCCCGGAATTAACGACGATGGAGATGGCCCCGTCGGAACCACCGAAACAGCTGGCCGCCGTCGGTGTGGCCGTAATGGCTATCGGCGCGTCCCTGACTATTGTTATGGTATAAACGGCGGAACAATATCCGGCCGCGCCGTTATTGTCGCGAACGTGTACGTCATAGTCCCCGGCAGCTGAAACGGTCACTGGGTTTGTCGTGGCGAAATCGCCGTCCAGGACCGCGGTTCCGTTGGAAACTACGGCATACACATAGTTGGTGTCTCCGCCCGCCGCGGAAATGGCAATGTCGGTATCGGTCGCACATGCCGTGATGTTGGGGGCCGAGGCCGTCACCGTCAATTGTGGATCTATGGTTACGTTCTGTTGCACGGCGTTGCACCCGAAGGCGTCTCGCACGTCGATGGTATAGGTTCCGTTCGCCAGGTTGGCGAAGGTATGCGTTGTTGCTGTTACCGGGGCAGGTGCGGTGAACGGCCCTGCGTTTATACTGAAGGTATAGCCACCGTTGCCTGCTGTAACGTCCACCTGTATGGAGGCGTCGTTGGCGCCGGAATAACAGGCGGTCGGCGTCAGGGTAAATGTCGTCACGGCGGGCGCTATGACTGGAATGGCCGTATCGATGACGTCCTCACAATTGTTGTTGTCCCGAACGCGAACGATATAGTTACCGGCCGGAAGTGCCGTAAATATGGTATTTGTTCCGTTAGCGGCAAAATCATAGGAAGCTATAGGGGTTCCCGCGGTATCCTCCAATTGGTATTCATAGGTCGGCGTACCGCCCGTGGCGCTTGCGGTAATCGTAGCGCCACCATTGGTACAGGTCAGCGCGGATGTGATGTTCGCATTAGCGATAAGGGAATTCGGTTGTGTAATCGTATGTGTAATCGTTCTGGAACAGGTAATCTCATCTGCTTTCCGGGCTTCTATCGTGTGTGTCCCAGCACCAAGTGGTACCGTTGTGGTCACTGGAGAAGTTGTCGATGTTACGAAGGGCCCCCCATTAATGGAATATTCAAACCCTGCGACGGCGTCGAAGTTCTCTGTCTCTATGGTAATAGTCGCATCGTTCAGGCCGTTACAGCTTACGTTTGAAGTAGCGGTTATATTGGCTGTGAATACGTTTCCGGCCACTACCGTAACTGGTGTTTCTACGGTTAGTTCGCATACTTCCGGAGTTTGATATACTGCTATATCGTCCATAGCCACGTCGTTACCGCTAGTTTCACTTTCGTTGGTAAGGATAACAAGATTAAGACTGGAGTTCGCCCCTGGATTGAGGGAGAGCACATATTCGTTCCAATCAACATTTTCAGGAACTGCCCCGGTGTTGGAGGATGTTACTAAAGCATTTGTAGAAGGATGTCGTAATTCAATAGTCAAATCTGGAGCCACTCGATTTCCAGAGCGGATTAGGTTGGCCAACCATAACGACACGCTTATTGGTTGATTATGTATGATATCGTTGATGGACTTTTGATAAATGACTTGCCCAGGTGAAGGTGCGCCAATGTTAATTACTAAATAACGTCCTTGGGTCAATCTATTACCTGAAGTATGGTCTTCGGGATTCCACCATGCACCAAAAGGTCTTTCAATATTACTGGTTACCGCATATTCGTAGTCGTTGATAAAAGCTCCATTGTCGATCGGGGCACCACTCGGGGTAGTATTGTTCAATTGATCTTCATAAAAGTAACCAGTTGTATTAGGGTTGGGAATGGTCGCTCCGTAACCAAAGTCCTCTGACAACAACAAGCTTGGTGTCGGAGGTGTTTGTGAAACATAATTTGTACTGACGGTATACGTTCCGGGAAGTACATTCGGAAAAGCGTTACTCGTTGGGTCAGGCGAATTGGGAACACCATCCAAGGCATAGGTATAGTTATAGGTATTAATATTCGGGGTAGCGGTAACCACAGCATTTCCATCACATAGATAGCTTACTTCTGGAGTAAGGGTAACTTCAGGTTCGTCAGGAACATCCTCTACCGTTACGTTCATTGGAAATTCGCAAGAACCGTCACTAACAATTACCGTATAGTCTCCCGGAGGAAGTACGGCAATAGTGGTCGCGCCATAAGTGCCGCCGCCATCAAAACTGTATTGATAAGTGCCGTTTCCTCCAACGACATTGGTGATTCGTACTTCCGCGCCATTAGGGTCACAAGTGGCATCACGAGATACACCTGCGGAAGCACTTAATGGAAAAGGTTCGGATAAGTCATAAGATTGAGATATATCACAACCCGAATCATCTAAGACCCTGATAGTATATGTACCCGTACTCAAATTCACGAAGTTCGGTGTACTTTGATAGGTAGTGCCGTTATCGATGCTATATTGAAAAGGCGCAACTCCGCCCGAAACAATGATTGTTAATGCTCCGTCGCTATCTCCGCTACAGGAAGGCTGCGTTTCTGTAATCGAATCGATAGTCGTTGTGCCGTTATCGTTTATCGTGACCGGATTTGAAAAGGCAAAACAGTTGTTGGCATCTATAATCACGAATTCGTAAGTGCCGTCTTCACCGGGAATATATTCGTCGGTGCCGTCACCATCGTCATCACGCCATCCGAAATTGAAAGTAGAGACTACTTGATAGGCATCGGCTGGTATCGAAGTTATATTCGGGTAGAGATCAGTGCCATTTTTACTCCAAATTGCATATAGAAAATCAGGATTTCCCTGTCCGCCTGTTCTTGTTAGTTCTATGGTACCCGGCGTACAGCCGATATTCATGGTCGTCAAGGCCGAGAGCGTCGGATCTGGAGTTCGGGCTACCGTTACATTTTGCGTATCGAAACATCCATCGCGCGTAGTTGTTTCAATGATGTAGTCACCAGGGTTTACACTGAAAGTATGCGTATTGTCCGATTGGGCAGTTTCATCATCGATTAAAGTGCCATCTGCCCTTCTTAGAACATAGTTATAATCTGCCCTTACATTCGAAACGTCTATTTTTATAGTGCCTTGGGCGTTACAGTTTGCCGGAGTGGTTTCAATATCGACCTGAAAATCGCGGTCACGTATACCTATGGGTTCTGTACTAAATATACATGCACCTAGGATGGGGTTTCCAGAACCATCGAGCTGCACTACTTCTACCCTATATGACCCATTTTGTCCTGAAGTGAAATCGAACCTAGGCCCTTGCCCAGCGCTAAAGGGTATTAAAATGGAGCTATTGGCATCATCCACTAATTGGTAGCCGTAATTGCTACCAAGATTAGTGATTCTAATTCGACCATCTCGTGTACAAATAATATCTCTTCTGTTGTATTGAATGTCCAACACATTTTGAAAAACATCAAAATAAAATCTACTGAAACAACCATTGGTGTAGTTAATTACCAATCGGTATTTTCCGGCCGTATCAGCCGTATAATTATTACCCGTACCCACTTGGTTCCAGGCACAGCCCAAATTTTTATTGGCACAATCGTCGGGTGCGGCCGTACAGCTTGCCTCATTCAATTTTTCCCAAGAAAGGCTTTGCGCATCTGTAATATTGACTTGCATGAGCTGCGTATCGTTGGTGCCGCAAAGGAATATTTTAGGCAATAAATCGCCGTCGATGCTGCATTGTACGATTTCTCCTTGAATATCGTTTGTTGGGTTAGCATCACCGTTCACATCATTAAAATAGTCTACAATTGGATTGGTCTGGGTGCTTCCAAAACGTTCTACAGTTATGATTTCCGTAAAACCTTTACAGGGATCAGGTATAATCTTATCTACAATGTAGACTCCAACATCGTCGACTAAAAGAGTGCTAGGGTCGCTATCGGGGTCACCATCGTTCATTGTGGTATCCGAGCCATCGATTTGGCCGTTGTTGTTATCGTCCCTTACCCAAACATAGGAATCAAAACCGTCACCGGCATCCAATACGACGTTATCACCGCATAATTGAGCAGTACGAAAGAAATTACAGGCGGATAGATCGTCCAATAAAAAGTTAGTGGCACCGGGAGTTACGAAACCGCAGTTGTCAAAATCGCTAACACTGGGGTCGTCAGTAATAACAGCACTATTAATGTCGCCCTGATAGGTCGAGTAGGCTAGATTTTGGATTTGGTCGGAACAGGCATCGACAAAATCAAAACAGTTTTCGGCAACCTTTACCCGAAGTCGAATCGAGTATGTGGGATCTCCGATTTCTACAAGATTATCGGGAATGCTAAAAGTAACTTCATTAGTTGTGAGATCGACACTTGCCGTTACACCGGGCGCACCGGAAACGTCAAAGCTAACGTAGCTTGTATTTACGGGCAATACATCACGTATGGAGTAATTGACGGCATCGTCATTACCTAAGTTTCGAAAGGAGAGCACATAATCTAAGGTTTGTCCTAGATTAACACCTCCGTCGGTAATATCATTACCGCCGATGTCCTCTACTCTTTTTTCTAGAACAATATTAGGCTCAATGATTTCAACGGCAAATACGGCTAAAAAGGAACCGTATCCATCTCCAGTCGAGGTAAAACGTAAAATGGCCCCACTTTCGCTGTTTGGCAGTACGGAATTGGTAGGGTTGTTTAGGTTGAACAAATCTAAATCTGTACCTAAAGTGTTTGTGCCGTAAGGTGTTCTTGTTGGCACCTCGGAGCCGTTCAATGTTATTGTGGAATTGAAAAAGTTATTCGTAGGGTTAAGTCCTGTAGATAAATTGGTAAAGTTGGTGTTGGAATTCGCTTTTAAGAAAAACCGGTCATTGCGAATGCGCCTGTCACCTTCCAAGGCTCCTACGCCTATTCTTGCCCGTACGGGAAAAGGTGTTGGAAGTGTTCTAAAACCATTGACCGCAACATCTACATTTCCGGCAGCACCCGACATACCGGCATACCCGTCGAAAGTCGAGATAAATTTACCCGATTCATTAGGGTTTTCATAGATGATAACCATGACCCAGCCCGCAGAACTAGATCCGTTTCTACGCCCTTTTGTGGCGCGCACATTGGCTACGGTATATTCTCCGTTGGTGTTGGTGTTCGAACGAACTAAATCCGTTACGTTTTTATAACAGATATATGGAGAATCCTTAAATGAGTTGTTAATGTTTACAGGGTCGTAACCATCATAGATAATATCATCTTCTTGCCCTGCGGTATCTGCGGCGGTATCTGCGGTGAGGTCCACATAAGTACCTCCGGGCACTTGAAATTTTATGTTGAACCAATCTTCTATTCTTGGTGTTCCGCTGAACTGAGCACTTCCATTAGTGCTTCTTTCATTAGGATAAGTCGCTGCCCAGTACAGACCGGCATACCTTACCTGTGAACAACTAGGGTCGGCAATGTTCAGTTCGGCACTACTGGAACTAAATGTATCGTCGTTGCCATCACCGTTCGTATCGACAACACCATCGATATCGATATACTCCATCCATAGTGAATTGTTATTTGAAGTTCCATTGTAAGGCGTATTCGCTTGCGCTGGATTCGCTTCTGTGGCGCGGTTTAGGATATTATTGCCCACAAAGATGATATCTCCTCTTATTTCAATATTGCCTCCAGCTAATCTTGGTGCAAAAGGAGCCACCTCTTGGGCGCTTCCATAGAAAAAGGTGCTTAGTAAAAATCCAAAGACTAGTACTAGTTTGGGTAAAGGTATGCGTATTGGTATCATTTAAGCCAGTAGGTTTGGTTTGACGCGCATAATCCACATTTTGTCGTTATACGAGTCATTTAGGTTGGTATAGTAGGATATTAGGGCATTGTTCCAAGACGCGTGTCTTTTTAGGTACACGTATCTCCAGTTGTTTTCGGGATTAATAAAGTAGCTGGCACTAAGGCCATAAGAATTCAAAAGCTTCACGAACCGGTTGGCATTTTTAGGGTTGGCGAATACATTTGCAATAATGTAATAGCCCGAACCGATACCATCGATTTTATAGGTTTTGTTCGTGAGTTCTTTTGAAACGACCTGGTCTTTGACCACAACATTTTGTTGTAGCACATCGGTATCGTATTTAGCTGATTTTTCTTTGAGTTTATCGACATTGTTGGCATAGGCTTCATTGGTATAGCGGTTCTCTACGTTCATGATCCATAGATCTCCGGCATATGCGCCGTCCATATTGCTTTTGTGAGCAGCTAAGGCTTCTTGCCATGTATCATAACGCTCGAGGTAGACATACTTCAAACCATTTTCAGGGTTATCGATGTAGTCAGATGAAAAACCTTGATCGCTCATATCGTTCAAGAACTTTTCCATATACTTTCCGCCCTTATAGACATTGGCTACCACATAATAGCCATTTTCAACTCCATCTAGGTTTTTGAATTTTCTGTTTTTAACGCTCTTGTCTTTTTCAATCTTGTTTCGTGTCTTGTCTTGAACAGCGGCAGTTCGTGATTGGTTGCCTGAGTTTTGCGCAAAACCGTCGTTACTAGAATTTTGTTCGGTAACAGCTGGCCTATCTTGACCACCCAAGAAAAGATTTTCAGCTCGTTTTTCAAGATCTGGGCGTTCACTGTTGGTCTCATTGCGCACCATAGTCATTACCATATTGAAACGGCGTTCCAGGTCTTTTTGACGGTCGGCCTCTAACGAATCTTGTCGGAACATCAGCTCTTGTATGATGGCGTCGTTCTCGGCCAATTTTCGTTTGAGTTCTGCGATTTCCTCATTGGCAGCCAAATCGTTTTTATCGACGTCTTCGTTGTCGACCAATTCGTCCTCATAATCATCTTCAAGCATCACGCGGTCTTCTGTAAGGTTCGGCGTGAAGGAATAGGCAAATGAAATTTCATGGGTTATGCCCAGATTATCCAAATCGGTTGTAAAGCCTTTTTCCATGGTGTAACCAAGGGAAAGTCTTCTATTAATGTTGAAACCAGCTCCGGCAGAAGCTCCGAAGAAACTATCATAGCCGCCTTGCAACCAGCCCAGTTTGGGGAGATCTAGAATAAGGCTTCCTCCATAGGTAATATCTTGGGCTTCAGCGTCATCAGAGGCAAAACGGTTCTGTCCGTTCATACGCACACGTGCCAAAGGCATCAGACGACTACCTTCCATAATACCCGAATCATTATTGAATTTATGGGTATACTGTAAATGACTTGAATACGTTTTATCGCCGAAATCGGTCAGTGATTCGCTGGTCTTTAAATTGTAGTCGAAAAGATTTTCGGCAAAAACACCAAAATCAAACTTTCCGTAAGAAATGTTGAAACCGGGCTGAAAGGAAAGCACGTTGCTATCTTCCGTACCGTTTAGCCTAAAGTCATTGGGATCGATGACATCGATGTTATTTAGATCAAGTCCAGTGCTATAATATGCTAGATTTCCACCGAAGGTGAAATTACTTTTGTCGCTCAATTTGATGCCATAAGCGTAATTGGCCAAAATCCCAATATTTGATACCGGGCCTATTGATTGTGTATACAAGCTAAGCCCAAGCCCACTTCTATCACCTATTCTACCACTATAGCTTAAGAAGTAAGTCTGGTCGTTGTCCTTAAATTGTACCGATTGGTTTCTATGCAAAAGGTTGACGTATGATTTATCTTCCCGCACTGTAGAAAACGTCGGATTGATCAAGAACCTATTGAATTTCAAAAGGTTCTGGGACGCCGGGCTATATAAAAGAACTGGGTCGTCTGCTTGTGCCTGAACATTGGTAAATGCCAAGGCAGCTATTAAGGCGAACGCTATGTATTTAACAAATTTCATGGTTGGTTATCTGATAACGGTTATGGTACCTTGCTTTAAAGTTTCGGTTGTTTTTTTGATAACATAATAGAATACCATATTCTGGTTCGAGAAGGAGGTTGATGATTCTGGCCAGCTGTTCTGGTAATTTATTGCGTTCAAGACTTCAATTCCCTTGGCATTGTAAATGATGACATTTACATCTGATTTATTGGAATAGGTGTTTGGAATTATCCACTGATCATTTGCACCATCACCATTAGGGGTGATTACGTTCGGAATATTGAACAGATCTAAATACGAAACGGTAATCGGCTTACTGACTTCGCAGTTGTCAATATTTGCAATTAATAGGTAGCTTCCCTCTTGTGTAAATGTGACTGAAGAAGAGCTACTTATTTCGGTGGTATTGCTATCTAGCCATCTATAGGCTGCGCCTCCGCTGGCGGTTACGGTTTTTGAACTCCCTTCAGGGAAAATGACATCACCATCCACGTCTAAAGTAATCAAGTCGGGATTCAGAGGTGAAACGGTAATTTCATTGGAAATTAACGGACAAGCCCCTTTTCTGATTACCAGTCGATACGTTCCGGGTTGGGTTACGGCCAGTGCGCTGTCAGTCGAGTTAACAACATCGCCATCACGTTCCCAGTCGAAAACTTCATTGGTCAAGTCAGTTGCTGTACTAAGCGTAATGATATCAGAAGCACTGCAATAGACAGTACTCGTACCTGAAATGGTCAAAGCTTCGTTACTGCCCAATTGTACCGAAAGGGTGTTCGAAGTTGTGTTAATTCCACCCAAAGAACCGTCAACACTATAGTCCCCATTTTCATTACTGTTGGTGAGACTAATAGATCTTGCTGTTTCTCCGGCTACGTTGGTTACGTCTTTCTTCCATTGGTAGGTAAATGACGAGGCTGCATCGGCGGTGACATCGAGTTCACTTGCATCGCCCAGAACAGCATAAATTTTATTGGCTTCAAGCACAATACTCGAGCTGGTACAAGCTTCATAAGAGGTTGCATAGTCAATTTCAAGCCTGAAATTTGTAGGGGCAACTACTTCCGTAGTTACCGAATTGATCGTTGTCGAAGAGCACGTGCCTCCTGTTTGTGTCACGGCTACATAATATGTACCCGATTGGTTAATAGCTAGAGTTGCGTTGTTTGAGCTAGGTATGGCAACTCCGTTTCTATACCATATATACGAAGGGGTATTGGCATCGGTACTAGCACTTAAGGTTTGTGTTTGCCCGGGCAACACTACAATGTTTGCACCGTTGTTTCTAGTAACTGCAAACTCGCCGGCATTATTAATGGCTATGGGCGCAGAAATTTCAGTACAGAGGCCCGATGCTCTTACACGTACCGTATAGTCTCCTGTAAAAGCGGCATCGTTTGTATCGATGGAATACGTAAAGCCACCTGCTTGTTCGGTTCGAATTTCGGCACCATCCTTATACCATGTATAGTTGTAGGCTACATTTTGTACACTCGCCTCTAAGGCAGGTGCGGCATCTCCGGCACATAGGGCATTCGATGGCGGTGTGTTTATGGTGATTCCAGTACTTGTTCCTGTGTTTATAATTATATGGTTCGATTCGGTGTTGGCCGATCCGGTACAAGTGCCGTAGTCTATATATACCCAATATTCTCCTGTACCGCTGGTTTGAATTGATGATCCACTTCCGATGGAAGAACCGCTGCGAAACCAGGTATACTGATAGGTATTTAATTCTGATGGTGATACGTTATCGACAGTCAAGGTGATGTCTCCACTATCGCATACTTGAATGGTTCCGGGGGTGGTTCCATCTCCGTTGGGGCTCATATGAAGGTTTGTTGTAAAACCAAGATAGTACATGGAATAGGATTCAGATGCCGGACTAGTCGAGGCCGGACTGGTACTTCTTACCCGCATCTTGTAACCTGCTCCTTGAGCGTTAACAGGTAGCGGAAAGCTTGTGGTGAATTCCGAATTGTTATTCTGGTCGGTTACCGTAGAGAGTTCGATGGGTGAGTTGAAAAGACCGTTCGCATCTGACAGTTCAAGAATGAATTGGTTATCACTGTTAGCGCTACCGGCCAATTTGATGGTCACATAATAGTCGTTAAAGCTGGCTGAGCCGCAGGCTTTGTCCCAGGGAGAGTTTCCTCCAATATTGGGGTTGTCTGCCGGAGCAGGCGCTTGAAGAGCAATAGTTTGTGCTGTGATTTGTGAAGTAGCCAATAGCAAGAATGCTATTATAATTGTACGTTGGGTGTTAAAGAGTTCTTGTTTCATAAGTAGTCGTAGTTTTGGGGTTTACTACAAGTTCGATGTCAGATTTGGGATTTGACTAAACCGAATGCAATAACAAATATGGAGTATATACAGCGCGTGGGCTATTTAATGTTGTATCGACCGATAAAACTGTTGTGAAATGGGAGTATTTGTATGAATGATAGTTCTATGAAGGCGAATTGAGCCAATTTGCGTACCTTTAAGTCCTTAAAAATCACCCTATGAGCGACGCTGTAGAATCGTTGAATTTTATAGAGCATATTGTTGAGGAAGACCTGAAAAACGGATATTCTGACGACGATTTGCGCTTTCGTTTTCCTCCTGAACCCAATGGCTATTTGCACATAGGGCATGCCAGTGCTATCTGTCTAAATTTCGGTTTGGGATTGCGGTACGGCGCACCCGTTAATTTGCGTTTTGATGATACAAATCCTGCGAAGGAGGAGCAGGAGTATGTTGATGCGATTAAGAGGGACATAGCGTGGCTAGGATTTGAGTGGAATACCGAACGGTATGCGTCAGATTACTTCCAACAGCTATACGATTGGGCGGTATTCCTTATTAAAGAAGGGAAGGCCTATGTCGATAGTCAATCATCCCAAAATATGGCAGCGCAAAAAGGGACCCCTACCGAGGCAGGAAGTAGCAGTCCATATCGCAATCGGTCCCTTGAGGAAAATTTGGAATTGTTTAGGGGAATGAAAGAGGGTAAGTTTGATGAAGCAACCCATGTTCTTCGTGCCAAAATAGACATGGCGTCTTCGAACATGCTTATGCGAGATCCAATAATGTACCGAGTGTTACATAAATCACATCACAGAACTAATACCGATTGGTGTATTTATCCTATGTACGATTGGACCCATGGTGAGAGTGATTATATAGAGCAAGTTTCCCATTCGCTCTGTACCTTGGAGTTTTTACCACATCGCGAACTTTATAACTGGTTTTTAGATCAAGTGGTAGAATCCAAGAAACTTAGACCTAAACAGCGCGAATTTGCACGTAGAAATCTTAGCCATACCGTAGTAAGCAAACGTAAATTATTGCAGTTGGTAGAAAAAGGAGTTGTAAATGGGTGGGACGATCCGAGAATGCCAACAATTTCAGGTCTACGAAGAAGAGGCTATACTCCAGAGTCCATTCGAAATTTTGTCGATACCATTGGTATAGCAAAACGCGAAAACCTTATCGATGTTAGCCTATTGGAATTTCATGTACGTGAACATTTGAACAAGTGTGCACCTAGGGTAATGGGGGTTCTAAATCCGGTCAAGGTCGTGATTACAAATTACCCAGAGGGTGATGAAGAATGGTTAGAGACGGAGAACAATCAGGGAGACGAGGCGGCAGGCACTCGGAAAGTTCCTTTTTCGAAAGAAATTTTTATTGAACGGGAGGACTTCCGAGAGGAGGCTAACCGCAAATTTTTTCGTTTAAAATTGGGGGGTGAGGTGCGTTTAAAATCAGCCTATATCATTAAGGCTGAGAGTTGCACAAAAGATACCGAAGGTAATATTACTGAAATTCGGTGTACGTACGACCCTAAGAGTAAGAGCGGAAGCGGCACGGAGGAAAGCCTTCGTAAAGTAAAGGGTACACTCCATTGGGTTTCTATAAAACATGCCATCGAAGCCGAAGTGCGATTGTATGATCGGTTGTTCACGGATGAAAGTCCGGATACGCACAAGGACAAGGATTTTATGGAATATATAAATCATGATTCGCTTACGGTAATCACAGGGTATTTAGAACCTAGTCTAAAAGACGCACAAGTTGGTGATCGTGTCCAATTTCAACGGTTGGGCTATTTTTGTGTCGATTTAGATTCAAGTTCGGATAATTTGGTCTTCAATCGAACTGTTGGCTTGCGTGATACTTGGGCAAAAATTCAGAATAACAATCAAAAGTGATTACTAGAGGAGGCTTATCAACACATCTTCCTTCCTTCTTTCATTTTTGTAAGGAAGGGAGGCCCCTGAATTGATAATAAACCAAGACACCGAAGTATGTACTACGCATAAGAAAGTTCTATTGATTATTTTATTGTAATCGATATTTTCTATTCCATTCCATTGTTTTTAATGACTTTTCAGGAGTGTACAAAAATTAGCGGAAGTACTGATTATTTAGTCGGATTTCGTGGCGTAGAAGAACGCTAAGCATTAAATTTGCCTTAAATTTACTTGAAAGTCAACTTTGCATGGATTGGTCCAGTGATTTTTAAAAAGTGTGAATTATATTGCACTTGAAAATAGTTATGGTGGCATGCAGATAGTAGTAAACGGTCTGAAATCATTCTAAGCGTCTTTTTTAAATAGTAGTTAAATAGTAATTCTTAAAAAGAACAATTATGTCAAACGATAGTGGAAGTATTTTGTTAGCAATTTTAACCGGAGCGATTATAGGTGCCGGGGCCGGAATTTTATATGCACCGGATAAGGGTAAGAAGACCAGAAAGAAAATCAAAAAGAATGCTCTTAAGACCAAAGATGATCTTTCACATAGAATAATCCAAGCAGCAGATGAGTTGACTGAAACGGCAGAAGCCAAGAAAGTTGATTTTGAGCAAAAGCTGGAAGACACTATTTCAACAATGAGTTACAAGGCCGATGATATCATCTTGACATTGGAAAAGAAATTGGAAGAACTCAGAAAGAAAAACGCGCAACTTCAAAAGTAGTTTATGGCTTTTGACGAACTAAAGGACAATTTTTCCGAGGCAGAAGCGAGTGCCAATTCTTATTTGGAGAGTAGCAGACAATTTTATAAGCTTAAAGGCTTTAAGGTGCTGATGAAGGCGGTCATCGTGTTCGCTAAAATTGCATCGGTTGGTATACTTCTCGTCATGGCCCTTTTATTTCTCTCGATAAGTGCAGCCTATTGGATAGGTACCGCCCTGGAAAGCACTGCAAAGGGCTTTCTTATCGTAGGCCTTTTTTATATACTGATAGGTATAGTAATATACTTATTGCGACATATGTTAAGAAAACCATTGCTCAAGAAATTTTCTGAATTATATTTTGACGAGATATGATACCTAAGCGTTATACTTCTTTTAAAGAAATAGACCAGGACTTAAAAATCTTGAAGCTGCAGCAGGAAATAGATAAAGAGAATCTGAAACTGAACTTTCAGATGGCCAAAAATAGCATATACCCAACCAATCTTATGGGTGGGCTAGGTGGCATTGTTAAGAATCTGGTTATTTCTTTGGTTGCCAAAAAATTGCTAAAAAAGTTTGGTTAATTTTCGAAGTTTTTAATTTGAAAAATCCCTGAGAATTTAATTAAAATTCTCAGGGATTTTTATGTTTTCTACGTGCGATTTTATCCTAAACCCGTATGATTCGGGAGGAATATTGATTCCTATTTTTTCTTATCAACGTTTGTTTTTTTCATTGATTCCCCTATCATATTACTGGCCGTGAAAGAAGCAACCATGTTATTGAGCATATCACTACCTGCTTGGGGGGAATTTGGTAATAAGATGAGGTTGGTATTAGTTTCTTCGCCTATGGACTGTAGGGTATCGTAATGTTGTGTGACAACAATTAGGGCGGAGGCTTCTTGCGAGTTGATGCCGACTTTGTTCAAGACCTCTACCGATTCTTCTAGGCCACGAGCTATTTCACGACGTTGATCTGCGATACCTCGACCCTGTAAGCGTTTGCTTTCCGCTTCGGCTTTTGCCTTTTCAACGATAAGTATCCGAGCGGCGTCACCCTCGAACTGAGCGGCTATCTTCTCTCGCTCAGAGGCGTTGATACGGTTCATGGCTTCTTTAACTTGGGCATCGGGGTCTATGTCTGTTACGAGCGTTTTAATAATGTCGAAACCGTAGTCTAACATAGCTTCTTGCAGTTCTGACTTAACGGCGATGGCAATATCATCTTTTTTGACGAAAACATCGTCAAGTTTCATTTTTGGAACCTCCGCCCTTACCACGTCAAATACATAAGATGTAATCTGATCATGTGGATATTCCAATTTATAGAATGCTTCGTAGACCTTTTCTCTAATGACTACATATTGCACAGAAACTTTAAGTTTAACAAATACATCATCTAAAGTTTTTGTTTCAATAATTACATCCAATTGTTGGATTCTAAGCCCAACTCTTGCCGCTATTCGTTGTACAAAAGGAATCTTGAACTGTATTCCCGATTGCCTTACACTTGTAAACCTTCCAAATGTTTCGATAAGAACAGCAGTTTGTTGCTTAACGATAAAAACACCTGAAAGAAAAGTAATTATTACGAAGATAATTACCGGTATCCAAATGAAACTTCCCATGATTTTTTGATTTTAGTTAATGTAATGAATTTACGCAAACACTTCGTATATACGTAGTAATTTTTGAATGATTGTTACATTTGATAGTTTCAGGTTTCAAAAATTTCTGGTTTTCAACTTGAAGCCGGAACCCAAAGAAACTTTTAAAGTGTAGAAACAGCCTTGTTTATCCGTTCCATGGTTTCCTCTTTTCCAATTAGCCCCATAATATCAAAAAGATGCGGACCTTTTAGATTGCCTACGATGACCAAACGTAGCGGGGGCATCACTTTTCCAAAGGAAAGTTCTTGCTCGCCAATCCACAATTTTACAATAGATTCAAGGTTTTCTGAGGAAAAGTCATCGACACCTTCAAGTAGAGAGAGCAATTGGTTCATAATGGAAGGTGTGTCTTCTTTCCATTGTTTTCTGGCTGCTTTTTCATTAAAGGAATCAGGAGCGACAAAAAAGTAATCGGAAAGCTCCCAAAAATCTGAAACAAAAGTTGCCCGTTCCTTAATTAGGGAAACCACTTTTTTTACGTTTTCAAGTCGAGCGCAGTCGAGACCTAAATCAACATGATTTTTTAAAATAGGCATGAACAATTCAGCTAACTCAACATTGCCTTTTCCTTGCAAATAATGTTGATTATACCATTTGGTCTTGTCAGGGTCGAAACGCGCCCCTGATTTATTAACGCGTGCTAAACTAAAGGCATTTACGAGTTCATCAAGTGTAAATATTTCTTGCTGCGTTCCGGGATTCCAGCCCAGTAGAGCGAGGAAGTTAACCACGGCTTCCGGAAAATAACCAGCCTCGCGATACCCTGTCGACTCGTTCCAAGAAAGCGGAAACACCGGAAAACCCATTTTCTCCCCGTCACGTTTGCTAAGCTTCCCTTTTCCGACTGGTTTCATGATCAATGGTAGATGTGCAAATTGTGGTGCATTCCATCCAAAGGCATCATATAATTGTTGGTGCAAGGCTAAAGAAGGCAGCCACTCTTCTCCACGGATGACATGGCTGATTTCCATCAAATGGTCATCTACAATATTGGCCAAATGATAGGTCGGCATACCATCACTTTTGAACAATACCTTATCGTCAAGAATGTTGGTGTCGATTTCAATATCCCCACGTATAATATCCTGTAACTGTAATTTTTCATCCGGTGGGGTTAAAAATCGAATGACATAGTTCTCACCTTGATTTAATCGTTTTTGGCTATCCTCGGGCGTTAACGATAGCGAATTGTCTAATTTAAGGCGGTTGTGCCAGTTATAGATAAACGTTTTGCCCTTGGCTTCATGTTCTTTCCGGTGTGAGTCTAGGTTTTCTGACGTATCAAAGGCATAATAGGCCTTTCCCTTTTCAATCAGTTCGTCCGCATATTGCCGGTAGAGTTGCTTACGTTCACTTTGTCGATAGGGGCCAAAACCTCCGTCTTTTCCAGGGCCTTCATCAAATGGAATTCCGCACCAGTTCAAGGCTTCAATAATATAACGTTCGGCACCTTCGACATATCGATTTTGATCGGTATCTTCTATCCGGAGAATAAAATCCCCATCAAACTTCTTTGCAAACAAATAGTTGAACAATGCGGTACGTATACCCCCGATATGCAGTGGCCCTGTAGGACTAGGCGCAAAACGGACTCTGACTTTTTTGGACATATTGACTTTTCTGAGCGGCAAAGATACACAAAGCCTATAAGAGGTTATAGCTCTATTGTATGAAACAGTTTATTTCATATGGAGTTCTTGCCCGTTCGTAGGAAAGGCCTAGGGAGGACATTTTGCGTATCTTTGCGCTCTATGATTACCTATCAGAACATACTCGATAAGCTGAACGGATTTACGAAGAAGTACTACTCCAAAATGCTCATCAAGGGCATATTGTTGTTCTTAGCCTTAGGGTTGTTCTTTTTCTTTGTGGTTCTTGGGGTAGAATATTTTCTATGGCTCAACTCTACAGGCCGATTGCTTCTTTTATTAACTTTTATTGGTGTTGAACTTTATTTGTTGTTCCGGTATATTTTGATACCTATTTTTTACCTCTTCCATCTGAAACAGGGCATAAACAATAAACAGGCTTCTTTGTTGATCGGAAAGCACTTCCCCCAGGTGGGCGACAAGCTATATAATCTCTTAGACCTTTCGGAGGACAAGAACCGTTCTGAATTGCTCATGGCCAGTATCGAACAGCGTTCTAAAACTATGAGCCCGATTCCCTTTACAAAGGCGGTCGATTTTCGTGAGAACTTAAAATATACCAAGTACCTAAGTATTCCAGCGGTAATCTTTATATTGGTTTGGGGTACCGGTAATCTATCCGCCTTTTTTGGTTCGGCCGATCGTGTTGTTAATTATAATTTGGCTTATGAACCCCCTGCTCCATTTTCGTTTCAACTGCTATCGAACGATTTGAATATCTTGGACACTGAATCGTATACGATTGAGGTTATCACGGTTGGCGAAGTACAGCCAGAATCTGTATTCATTGAGATAAACGGAAGAGAATCACTATTGCAAAAACTAAACGGTCAGTATCAATATACGTTTACACCACCCTTAAAGGCCACCGATTTTGTCTTTCTCGCTAACGGAATACGCTCTAGAGCATATAGGTTGAACGCATTGGAAACACCCGTCATTCAAGATTTTCAAATACAACTTGATTATCCGAATTATACGAACAGGCCTACTGAAACTTTAAAAAGTACAGGTAATGCTACTTTTCCTGAAGGCACTAAGGTTACCTGGAAAATAGAGGGCCGACATACCGATAATATTCAACTGCTTACGAAAGACACCGTTTTGAATTTTTCAAAGGAAAAGGAACACTTCGCATTGATCAGGCGAGTGCATGCCGACCTGCCTTACGAGCTATCCACTTCAAACCAGAATGTCAGCGACTATGAAAAGTTAGCCTATCGATTCACGGTTATAAGAGATGCCTATCCAACGATAAAGGCGAGACAAGTGTTGGATTCTTTGAACCCTAATGTTTCCTATTATGCCGGGGAGGCAGGGGACGATTATAAACTGAGCAGTATAAAGTTGGTTTGTTTTCCTGCAAATAATCCCGAGTCAAAGCAGGTCATTTCGTTGAATACGCCCAATGCCCACTTCGATCAATTCTATTATACGTTTCCGTCAGGGTTAGAATTGGAGTCGGGTGAGAACTATAGTTTTTACTTTCAGGCTACCGATAATGACGCGATTCATAGGGGGAAGACCACAAAGAGCCAAGTATTCTCGATGGTTATTCTCGATGACGACGAGCTTCGAAACAAGGAGTTGGAGTCGCAAGAATCGATTATCGATAATCTTGAAAGATCATTAGATAAGTTCAAAGAGCAGAAGGGGGCATTGAAGGAAATCAATCAAGAACAAAAGGAGAAAAATCAACTGAATTTCAATGACCAAAATCAAGTAAAGGACTTCATCAAAAGGCAACAACAGCAGGAAAACCAAATGCAGAAGTTCAGCAGGCAACTGAAGGAAAACTTGAACAAGGGCGATAAAGACGATGCCTTGAACAAGCTTTTGCAAGAGCGCTTGGAGCGTCAGGAAATAGAAGCGAAAAAGAATGAGAAACTACTTGAAGAACTAAATAAAATTGCTGATAAGATCAACAAGAGCGAACTGACCAAGCGCTTGGAAGAACTGGGCAAAAAGCAACAGAACAGCGAACGTAACCTTGAGCAATTACTAGAGCTTACCAAGCGGTATTATGTTACCGAGAAGGCATCGCAACTGGCAAAGGACCTTGAGAAACTAGCTGAGCGCCAACAAATTTTATCGGAGTTAACTATTGGCGAGGATTTTTCTAAGGAAAAGCAGGAGAAGTTAAACGAGAGTTTCGAAAAACTAGCGCGGGAGCTGGATGAACTTAAAAAGGATAATCAAGAGCTGAAGAAACCACTTGATTTAAACATTGATAAGCAGAAAGAGGAAGCCGTTAAAAAGGACCAACAAGATGCGCTAGAGGAGATGAACAAGCATCAGGAGGAGGAGCAATCGTCAGAGTCTGAAGAGAAACAGAAAGCTGCAGAAGGAGCGGCCCAAAAGCAGAAGGCGGCAGCACAGAAGATGAAAGAGATGAGCGACCAACTTAGCCAATCTTCTTCTGGTGGCGGTAGTGAAGCAACGATTACCGAAGACGCCGAAATGTTGCGACAGGTTCTCGATAATCTGGTGACTTTTTCGTTCAAACAAGAAAGTCTTTATGATAGTCTTGAGGAAGCTGACATCGATAATGCACAATTTTCAAATACGGTACGTCAACAAAAGGAGCTGCGGGATCTATTCGGACATGTCGACGATAGTCTTTTTGCACTTTCATTGCGGCGCGCAGAACTTTCTGAGTTTGTGAACGAGCAGATTACGGAAGTCTACTATAATATTGACAAGTCTTTAGAGAGTATTGCCGAGAACCAAATATACCAAGGTGTATCGTATCAGAAATATGTACTTAGCGCCTCGAACAGCTTAGCAGATTTCTTGGCCGGTATGCTTGATAATATGCAACAAAGCATGATGCCTGGACAGGGCCAGGGCCAAGGGTTTCAATTGCCGGATATCATCAAGGGTCAGGGCGAACTCAAGGAGAAAATGGAAGGTATGGGCAAATCGGGAGAGGGCAAACCGAAAGATGGAGAAGGTGAGGGCAAAGAAGGCAAAGGTCAGCAAGAGGGAGAGGGAGAATCCAAGCCAGGGCAAGGCAATAAAGAAGGTGAAGGACAGGACGGAAAGCAAGGTAAAAAGGGTGAGGGTAAAGGCGGTAGGGGCGAAAACGGAAACCAATCAGGCCAACTAGGTGGCAAGGGCCAAGGGGAGCCCAGTGAGGCAGAACTACAGGAGATCTATGAAATCTATAAAGAGCAGCAGATATTGAGGCAGAAGCTTGAGCAACAGTTGGAGGATATGATTAATGCCAATGATAAAAAATTAGGACAAAAGCTAATCAAGCAGATGGAAGATTTTGAAAACGACCTGCTTGAAAATGGAATCACCCAACGTAGCCTATCCAAAATAAATAACATTCAGTATGAATTGTTGAAGCTTGAAAATGCTGCACTGAAACAGGGTAAGAAGCAAGAAAGAGAAAGTAACACAAATAAGAGCACATTTCAGAACCCTATTACTACTAAGCCCTCATTATTAGATAATTATCGTAATGAAACCGAAATTTTAAATCGACAATCCCTACCTTTGCGGCAAAATTTTCAGAATAGGGTGAAAGAATATTTTAGAAGCGATGATTGAGTTCCATTACGAAACGAATTTCAAGATTGAAAATGAAAAAAAGTTTGCCGATTGGTTAAGTAGGATAATAGCTTCTGAAAATTTTATATGTACTCAATTGGATTATATTTTTTGTGGGGACGACTACCTGTTGAACTTGAATCAAAAATACCTTTCGCACGATACGTATACCGATATTATCACGTTCGATTATTCGGATGGTAGAAGCTTAACGGGCGATATTTTTATTTCCGTTGATCGGTTAAGGGAAAATGCTGAATGCCTAGAAATAGAGTTTGAGGAGGAGCTGCTTAGAGTTATGTCCCACGGGATACTTCACTTGGTCGGGTATAAAGACAAATCAGAAGTTGATAGTTCGGAGATGCGTGCCAAGGAAAATGAAAAAATAAAATTGTTCCACGTGGAACAATGAAACGGAAGTCGTAGTTGTATGCGTTCCCATGCTATTAAAAGATGATAATTAAAAAATATGTTCGCAGAGGAATATGACATAATTGTAGTTGGAGGAGGCCATGCTGGAGGAGAGGCCGCTGCTGCTGCCGCCAACATGGGCTCAAAAACACTTTTGGTGACCATGAATTTGCAGAACATTGGACAAATGTCGTGCAACCCCGCTATGGGAGGAATCGCAAAAGGCCAGATTGTACGTGAGATTGATTCCCTTGGAGGCTACAGCGGAATTGTTTCCGATAAATCGGCGATTCAATTTAAAATGCTGAACAAGTCAAAGGGTCCGGCGATGTGGAGTCCGCGTACGCAAAACGATCGTATGCGCTTTGCGGAAGAATGGCGATTGCAATTGGAGAATACCCCTAATGTAGATTTCTATCAAGAAATGGTAAGCGGACTTCTGGTTGAAAACGACAAAGTAGTTGGCGTTCGTACTTCCCTTGGAATCGAGATAAAGGGTAGGGCCGTCGTACTAACAAACGGTACTTTTTTAAATGGGTTGATACATATCGGTGAAAAGCAATTCGGAGGTGGCCGTGCGGGAGAAAGAGCGGCTACTGGAATTACGGAGCAATTGGCCGGTTTCGGATTTGAAAGCGGTCGTATGAAAACAGGTACTCCACCAAGAGTCGATGGAAGATCGTTGGATTATTCGGTTATGACTCCCCAGCCAGGAGATGAGAATCCGGAGAAATTCTCTTATCTGGATACGCCTGCTCTGACACATCAAAGGGATTGCCATATGACCCATACAAGCCTGGCAGTACATGATGTATTGCGTGAAGGTTTTGATAGATCGCCGATGTTCAATGGCCGTATAAAAAGTATTGGCCCGCGCTATTGCCCATCCATAGAAGACAAAATTAATCGCTTTGCAGATAAAGACAGCCATCAGCTTTTTGTGGAACCCGAGGGTTGGCAAACCGTGGAGGTTTATGTAAACGGCTTCTCGACTTCCTTGCCGGAAGATGTACAATACAAAGCGCTTAAATCTGTAAGAGGCTTTGAGAGTGTAAAGTTTTTTAGACCGGGCTATGCTATAGAATACGATTACTTTCCGCCGACGCAATTGAAGCATACTTTGGAAACGAAACTTGTCGACAATCTCTATTTTGCCGGTCAGATTAACGGGACAACGGGTTACGAAGAAGCAGCTTCTCAAGGATTAATGGCGGGTATTAATGCGCATTTAAAGCTAAACGAAAAAGACTCTTTTATACTGCAACGTGATGAAGCCTATATAGGTGTGCTTATTGATGATTTGATTACAAAGGGTACGGAGGAGCCTTATCGCATGTTTACATCGAGAGCGGAATACCGTACCTTATTGCGTCAAGATAACGCCGATCTAAGGCTAACCCCAAAAAGTTTTAATATAGGTCTGGCCAAAGAAGAACGGCTAAAGCGTATGGAAGAGAAAGAACGAAAGTCAGATGCCTTCGTGAATTTTTTCAAGGAAACTAGTGTTAGGCCGGAGGAAATAAACCCGATTTTAGATAGTGTAGATTCCGCTTTGGTGAGGCAATCCGATAAAATGTTCAAAGTGTTTTCAAGACCAAAAGTGACCATGGAACATATGTTGCAATTGGAAACCGTTTCCGGTTTTGTAGCGGATAATGAGTTAGATAGGGAAGTAATGGAGCAAACCGAAATTCAGGTCAAATATTCTGGTTATATACAAAAGGAAAAGAAGAATGCCGACAAATTACTGCGTCTCGAGAATGTCAAAATCCCAGCCAAATTTGACTATTCAAAATTGAAATCACTTTCGTATGAAGCACGTGAAAAGCTTAACGCCATTCAGCCGGTGACCATTGCCCAAGCTGCAAGGGTAAGCGGCGTTAACCCTTCCGATATTAGTGTTCTTTTAGTGTTTTTGGGCAGATGATTTTGGCAATACATTTTAAGCAACCAAAACCAATAACTATTAAAATACTTGGGACTGTCATTTTGTTGATGACTGCTTTTATTGGGTATGGCGGCACTCCACCATTAAGTCAAATGATAACGATGTTGTCAATAGGAACACTCCTTTTAGCATACTCGATTTCGTATGAAATCAAAGCGAACTTCAATAATAGAACGCATTTTAAGCTCTTTGGAATCACGATTTTCAAACAATCTTTGGATATTGCTTTTCCTGATTACATTACGGTATTTTCGGCCCGTTTTAAACAGCGCTCTGATTGGGGCCCGGTGGCGGCAATGGGAAAGGAAAATAGTAATGCCGTTTTCGTAGTTAGATTATTTAAGGGTAATAGGCATTTTACCGTTTTTAAAACGAATTCATTCGATTTAGCCAATATAAAAGCCGAGATGCTGGGAAGACTTTTGAACGTTGAGGTTAAGGGGAAAAAGTAGAACTGTTCCACGTGGAACATAGGAATAATTGCGCCTTTCGAAGTTGGAGTTAGGGAATGTTTAGTAGGTTATGAATTCCAAAACAATCGTTACCCTTCCCAGTAAATAGAACCTTTTGCTTAAAGCTGGAAAGGGCTTTTTAACCTATACGTGCATCATCAAGATAAATATGCTTTCTCAATTGTTGATACTTAGAATTTTGAGGTTGGAATTTTTAGAATTGTCTTGGTTTGATTTTTGATGTCCCTTAAGCAAGCCATCAAAAACAGCAACATATTGAAGAGAATACTATCTTATCTCGTAGTCGTTATACTATTTCAATCTTGCATCCCGCTACGTGTAGCTCCAAATATTGAGGATTACAAAGTGACGAAAGGAGACAAGTTCAAAAAAACGCTACACGATCGCGAAATGTTCATTTTTGAAGACCCGAATAACATCAACCACTTTTATCATTATGTAGATACAAGTTTTCGGCTGAATAAAGAAAATGTCTACGACGATGTTCCCTTCAAGGTTGATGGTGTGCAATATTTCTTTTCCTTTTACGAAGTGGAAATACCCACTAAGAAATTAATTATTGGAGGAATGTTCGTAGTTGCCATATTGGCGGCCGCTGGATTGGATCCTGTAGTCAATGACTATTCGCACAGAAATGAGCACGGGTATATTGCCATGGAAGTCTACAGCGATACAGAAAACGACTGTCTCAAAACAGCTTCACTTTCAAGGGAAGCAGTTTTAAAGTATCTTAGGGCTTTGAAGCAAGAATACCTGACCACGCATAACTACAATGAAACCGTTTTTAAAGACTAAGGATTTTTCTGTTTCCGGCGAGGCTTTTCAACTACTACATGATGAAGAATTGGACATGTTGGTGACTCGGCCGCGGCCAGAGAATATGGAAAAATATTATCAAAGTAATTCTTATATCTCCCATAACGATGCGAATAAAACGGTTATCGACAAATTGTATCAGGCTGTCAAAAAGTTTAGTCTTTGGCGAAAAACTAGTTTGATTAAGGCATATGCCGATGGCAACAAAACGTTACTCGATGTGGGGGCCGGCACGGGTGACTTTCTTCTAGCCGCCGAAAAAAGAAAATGGTCTGTTAAAGGCGTAGAACCAAGTCGAGATGCGCGGCTAAGATCACGCGAAAAGAGAATGGAACTGTTTTCGAATATGGAGTCACTTTCCGACAGCAAATTTCAGGTCATTACACTATGGCATGTTTTGGAACATTTGCCAGATCTAGAAAACCAGATCCTCAAATTAAGAGAACATCTGGAAGATGAGGGGGTCCTTGTTATAGCTGTACCCAATTTTAAATCGTACGACGCCGAACATTATAAAGAGTTCTGGGCGGCCTATGATGTGCCAAGGCATCTTTGGCATTTTTCTAGGGAAGGCATCGAAAGACTCTTTGCCAAATATGAAATGGAAGTGGTCAAGACAAAGCCGATGTGGTTCGATGCGTTTTATGTTTCTTTACTTTCCGAAAAATACAAGACCGGCAAGCAGAATTTTTTAAGAGGATTTTTCACGGGCTTCATTAGCAATTTGAAAGCCAGTTTGACATTACAATATTCCTCCATCATTTATGTCATTAAGAACGTGTAACTGCTTCTTTCTGGTATAAAAATAAGTTTAAGGCGTTTTAAGGGCTTTTTTGGCACATATAAATAAGTTACCCTTTCCTTTCTGAAATCGTTCGAAATCTACCTGCTTCTAGAAGCTGTATTCCATAGTTTAAATCAATTGTTATCAAACATCATCATAAGCGAAGTTTATGATGTTGATAGGCCGTTCGTAGCATCTAAACTAAAATCACTAATCTCTGATTCGGCTATAACATACAATTTTGATAATAGTTTAGAGCGTTTCAAAAACCTTTGCTATTTTTGCGCAACTTTTACAAAAGAGATTTCGAATAAATCAAGAAACTAAAACAAAAAATTTCTCTTTTTGTCTACCAACAGAGAGGTTAACGGAAACGACAGAAAAAAATAAACTAAGTATGAAAAATGTAGTATTGATAATATTGTTTTTAGGAATGGCGTCATGTCAGCAACAGGCAAAAATCGGTTATGTGGATAACTTGAAGTTGATGGATGAATATCAGGAAAAGATCGATGTAGAAGCTAAGTTCAAGATAAAAGCTGATGCCTTGACAAAAAAAAGAGATAGTATCTCACAAGCTTTCCAATTAGAGGCACAGGCATTTCAAGCTAAAGCCGAAACGATTTCACAGGAAAAGGCTCAGGAAGAATATGGTCTTATGCAACAGAAAGGCCAGTTCATTGGTCAGCAACTACAGCAAGAAGACCAGCAGCTTCAAGCAATTGGCCAAACAGAGATGGACAGTATTGTGAGTAAGGTCAAAAGAGAGGTCAAGGCTTATGGTAATACAAATGGGTATACCTATATTCTTGGAGGGGGCGACGGCGGAAGCGTACTTTACGGTACCGATGCGAATGACATTACGGACGAAATCGTTAAAATCTTGAACGATAAGTATAAAGAGTAAAGACTTAATTGTCAGTCTGAGCGCAGTCGAAAACCTTGGAATATCCTAAGCATTTCAACTGCGCTCAATGCGACAAATCGCCTAGAATTCAATTTTAGACAATCTCTCTTTGAAAGGTTAGCGGGCCAACAAAAACACCAAAAAAATAGCTGGCACAAAATAAATCGCTATGGTTTTTGCGCCTTCATAATCTTTGGCCAAGCGTTGACCGAACATCAGCATTAACAGGGCTAAGCAAGAAAGTATAGCGCCGTAAAGGGCAATTCCATTAGCACCCAAGACTACAATTTCAAAAAGGCCAACAGCGCATAGAATGCCCGATGCGACTTCTGCGAATAACAAAGTGCCCAACAAAAATGGCACTAAGCTTTGCAATGGGGTATCTGAAAAATGTTCTTTCAGCCAAGAAAGGTTGCCCTTCCAATCAAAGACTTTGTCTATCCCACTTTGTAGAAAGACAATGATAAGAAATATTAAGATTAAGATTTCGGTTGCATTATCTAAGAGTTGTTCCATAGTCTTTTTTTTAAGGTTTGATGGCAAAAGGCTTAAACTCTTTCATGTGGGGCAAGGGAGTTCGCTTTCTTATGTAAAAGCCTTGTCAGCTTGATCGACAGATCGGTCAATATAATTTTTGAGTTACCGTTTCTTTCGATATGGTAAATCGCATCTTCAAGTTCGTCAACAATGTTTTGAATGTTATTTTCATGCACGAACGGCGCAAATTTTTCCAGTTGGAAACCATCAACATGAATGCGCATAAAGGCAAGGCCTTTCGCATTGAAATTGATGAGCATAGCTTGCCGCATTACCGCCAGACAATAGTGCAAAAATTTCTTTTGGGTCTCCCTCCCTGTTTTGGAGACCTCTTCGCTCCAAAGAATAAGTTCATGAATGGCGGTCTTATTTCCTTTTGCTTTAAACGCACTACGAACCCATTGCACGAACCACTTTTCGAAAACCAAATCTTCTGAATCGTTGTTCATTAAATCTAGGGCCTTATTGAAATTTCCATTTGCCTCATGGGCAAGACGCAGTGCCTCTTCGCGTAATAACCCCCTTTCCACAAGTGCTTCTGCCATAGCGTCTTCTGCCAAAGGTGGAAAATGTAATATTTGACAACGCGAACGAATGGTCTGTATAATTTGTTCCTCATCCTCGGTTATCAAAATAAAAACGGTCTTATCTGGTGGCTCTTCGAGCAGTTTTAACAATTTGTTTGCCGCTGCGATATTCATTTTTTCGGCCATCCAAATGAGCATCACTTTATAACCACCTTCGTACGATTTCAGCGCCAATTTTTTTACCACATCGTGGGCCTCGTCAACCCCTATCTGACCTTGCTTTTTTTCAATGCCTATCAAGCGGTACCAATCGAAAAGATTTCCATAGGGTTGTTCTTTGACGAATTGGCGCCATTCTTCCATATAATGATTACTGACCGCATGGCTCTTGACCTTATCGGAATTAGAAACAGGAAATGCGAAATGCATATCAGGGTGGGAAAGGGTATTGAATTTTAGGTTGCAAACCTGGTTTTCACCAGTATTTTCGGCATTGATATTAGCACAGATTACATATTGCGCATAAACAAGCGCCATCGGCAAAGTGCCAGAACCTTCCGGACCTACAAATAATTGTGCATGTGGAATGCGCCCTGCGTTCGCAGTGGTTGCCAAATGGTTCTTGATATGTGAAAGCCCTAAGATGTCTTTGAACAACATAATTCAAAGATAGTTTTTTTAGGTGAACGCTCTTTCTTGATATGAAATAGATGTAGGGGAGCGAGCGGGTAATTGACAGTAAATAAAGTATTAGAAGTTAGTAGATAGATTCATAGTTGAATTGTAATGCTATTTTATGGGTACTCCCCTTTTTTTAAATGGGGGTGCCGACAGCCGTAGGAGTTTCTTCTGGGGTTCTCAAAATACTACGGACATCAACATAGCGGGCTAAAAGGATAAATTTATAGTATACATTTAACTACTAACCTCTATAAAGTATAATTTAAAAAAATGCTAGCGCGAAGATGTTAAATTTTCACGTACTATGAACTCTTTCATTCCAAGACAAATAAATATTTTTGAGGTTTAAGTGCTAATTACGAATAGCGCGTTAAGAACTGCCAACCGCAACCGTATACTGCTTACTCCTTTTTATTACATTTGCGACTCTTTAAAACTGCATATATGAAAACGATAGACGACTTTAATTTTGAAAAAAAGAAAGCACTTATCCGTGTTGATTTTAATGTTCCTTTGGATGAAAACTTTAACGTCACTGACGCGAACCGCATCGAGGCTGCAAAACCTACTATAATAAAGGTATTGGAAGATGGTGGCAGTGCAATTCTAATGAGTCATTTGGGCAGGCCAAAGGGTCAAATCAATCCAGACCTTTCGTTACAGCACATCAGTGACATGGTTTCGGATGTCATCGGGGTAAGCGTCAAATTCGTTGCCGATTGTGTTGGCCAAGTTGCCGAGCAAGCCGTCGCCGAACTTCAACCGGGCGAATTGCTATTGTTGGAAAACCTTAGATTTCATGCAGAAGAAGAAATGGGAGACGAAGGCTTTGCAGAAAAGCTTTCCCGATTGGGCGACATTTATATAAACGACGCTTTTGGCACCGCACATAGGGCCCATGCCTCAACGACCATAGTAGCACAATTCTTTCCTGAGAAAAAATGTTTCGGATATCTTTTGGCAAAGGAAATCGTAGCCATAGAAAAAGTGATGCAGACTGGTGAAAAACCGGTACTTGCCATTTTGGGTGGCGCTAAGGTATCCTCGAAAATTACCATCATAGAAAATATTTTGGACAAGGTCGACCATTTAATTATTGGCGGCGGAATGACCTACACCTTCGTCAAGGCCCAAGGGGGTCAGGTGGGTGATTCTATATGTGAAGACGATAAGATGGATCTGGCGATGGATATTCTAAAGCAGGCAAAAGAAAAAGGTGTAGAAGTTCATATTCCTGTGGATGTTTTGGCGGCAAATGATTTTGCGAACGATGCCGAAACCAAGGTGGTCGATGTAGATAAGATCCCCGAAGGATGGCAAGGCCTGGATGCGGGGCCAAAGACCTTGGAAAATTTCAGGGAAGTTATTCTAAAATCGAAAACTATTCTTTGGAACGGTCCTATCGGCGTATTCGAAATGGAATCTTTTGCAAAAGGCACCATAGCTGTAGGAAACGCCATAGACGAAGCTACCCAAAGGGGTGCATTTTCTCTTGTTGGCGGTGGAGATTCAGTTGCTGCGGTGAAGCAATTCGGTTTCGAAGACAAGGTAAGTTATGTCTCGACAGGTGGTGGTGCTATGCTAGAAAGTCTAGAGGGAAAGACCTTGCCCGGAATCGCTGCAATAATCCGTTAATAAGCACGTTATCGATAAACGGAAGCAACCATGACCAAAATAGTTTTATCAAAGGATAATTTTATTTTTTCGGAAAAAAACGCGATTTTAGTGGAGTTGCAAAATTCGGTAACCCAATGGTAATCAATTTGATTTCGCTTCCTGACATATATTCTCTTTAGATGATAACAAAAAGAAATAGCTTTCTCGCACTACTTTTTAGTTTGGCATTGACGCTTCCAGTGGTGGCGCAAAAGAAAGATTCACTTTCGCTTTCAAAGAAGAATACGCAACAGATCGATACCACAAAAGTTTTGGCCGATACTTTGGCTCTAGATATTAGCAGTGTCGAGCAGATGGAGCAAATAGCCTCAGACACAACTGTCTTGAACGATAATCCGTTGGCTTTGATCAAAGACACGGTAAGCAGTAAGTACAATCTTCAAGATCATTCAGAGGCTGCACGTTATGATAGCCTTTGGATGAAGGAACTTTATGAGAACGCATCGCTTTCAGAAGAAATGTATAGAGAGGTCGCTGATCTTGACTATGAAAAGACATACCCAAACTCCTTACCGACCGATACCTTAAAAGCACGTTTGGCACGTTTGAACCAGAAGACACCCTTCAACGTTGAATACAACCCTTCATTGGAAAATGTAATTAAGTCCTTCCTTGTTCGAAAGCGTGATTTGATGGAAAGAATGCTCACGGTGAGCCAATTCTATTTTCCACTTTTCGAGCAACAGCTAGATAACTATGACATTCCATTGGAAATGAAATACCTTTCTATTGTGGAATCGGCACTTAATCCTCGCGCAAGATCACGTGTCGGCGCTACTGGACTATGGCAATTTATGTATAGCACCGGAAAGCAATACAAGTTAAATGTATCGAGTTATGTAGACGACCGTAGCGATCCTATCAAGGCAACTGAAGCGGCCTGTAAATTTCTTTCTAAGTTATATGACATCTATGGCGATTGGGATTTGGCTTTGGCCGCGTATAATTCTGGACCGGGAAATGTTAACAAAGCTATCAGAAGGTCTGGAGGGCGGAGAAATTATTGGAACCTTCGGCGTTATCTACCACGGGAAACCGCAGGCTATGTACCCGCATTTTTGGCAACTATGTACCTTTTCGAATATGCCGATGAGCACGGGCTGAAAGGCCAAAAAATAGAACGCCCTTACTTCGAGACCGATACCGTTCACGTCAAGAGCTTGATTACCTTTGATCAGATTTCCGAGCTTGTAGGGGTCAGTAAAGATGAACTGAAAGTTTTGAATCCGTCTTATAAGTTGAATGTAATTCCGTTTGTTGAGGGAAAAACGTACACATTAAGATTACCGAAAGATGCTATTGGAAAATTCGTAGCTAACGAAGAGGCCATCTATGCACATGTGAAAAAAGAATTGGAGAGCAAGGAAAGCCCATTGCCCCAATTGGTCAAGGAAGCCGAACAGAACAGGATTCGATATAAGGTTAGAAGCGGCGATTTTCTAGGAAGGATTGCAGAGCGATATGGAGTGGGCGTTAGCCAGATAAAACGTTGGAACGACCTACGGAGTAATAACCTTAGAGTCGGGCAGCGTCTGACCATTTATCCAAGAAGAACACCTGGGGCTTCGGTAGCATCGGCAGCCCCGAAAACGGCGGCACAAAAGGCGGTTCCTTCGGGTACGAAGACCCATACGGTAAAGAGCGGTGACTCATTGTGGACCATCTCAAAAAAATATCCGGGAATTACTGTTGAAAATTTACGACAATGGAACGGTATTAGTGGTAAAAATCTAAAACCGGGCACAAAATTGAAGTTGTGCGAATGTTCATCGTAGACTAAACACAGCAAGTTCTGAGAATTCCCATCCGTCTTCTTCGCTTTGTTGAGGTTTTGTGATCAATAACTTGATAATTGTAATACTCAGAATCAATGAAAAAAGCTGGAGCACTATTTTTACTATTCACGTTAGTATTTCTTTCCTGTAACGAATCAAAAAATCAAAATTACTTACCGACTTCGATCGGGGCCATAAATTCGGTGGTAGCCGTAATCGACAACGAGCTTTGGAAAGGTAGCGTAGGCGATAGTATTAGAAAGCACTTTGCTGCCCCTGTCGTAGGTATGCCAATGGACGAACCTCTTTTCACTATCGATCAAATCGACCCTAAATTCTTTACGGGCTCCATCCGCAAAACAAGATCAGTGCTTTTCATTATGAAAGATTCCCTGAACAAGGCACATATCAAAACCGACATGTATGCTACGCCCCAGCGGGTGGGTGTTATAAAAGGTACAACCGAAGCCGAAATCGTAGAAAATATTGACGCAAAGGCGAACGAAATTATTACGTCTTTTAAAAGCATGGAAATCGAGGCGGCACAAAGGCGTTTCGAACTTTCTTTGAACAAAGAAGGTGTTTTAGAGGAAAAATTTGGGGTGTCGTTGAAAATGCCTTCCATGTATAAAGTGGGAAAACAAGAAGAAAATTTTGTTTGGATCGATCGTGAAATTCAAAAAGGTAACGCGAATATTATTGTTTATGAGATGCCGCCTAATAGTTTCAATAACGATTCAACCTTGGTGAGGGATATCGTGGCTATGCGCGACTCAATAGGTAAAAAATATATTCCTGGCACTACGATACCGGGTAAGGTTACTTATATGCGTACAGAGCCTGCATACGCCCCGGCCATTTTTCCGGTACAGATAGCCGGATTAAAGGGTGTTGAGGTACGCGGTATATGGGACATTAAGAATTACCCCATGGCCGGCCCGTTTCTGACTTATATTCTCAATGATAAAAAAAACAATAGAAAACTTGTGATGGAGGGGTTCGTATTTGCCCCGGCCACAGAAAAGCGAAACGATATGTTTCAGCTTGAGGCGATATTAAAAACATTACGTTTCGTTGTAATCGAAAAATAATCGAAATAAGGCAGTAAATTAAAACGCCGATCACTAGTGATCGGCGTTTTAATTAAGATAAAGAATTTATTATCAACCGAATGCGAAGCCCGTAGATACTCTATAAACGAACGCGTAGATTACGACTATCAATAAGGCAAAACAAAACCATGAATAGACTTTAAAATACTTCTTGAGCAATCTATAGGTCCAATCTTTAAATGCTTCGGCATAAATTTCCTTGAAAAGTAATAATTTCGTCATATGTGTAATTTTTAATTCGTTTGTAAAGGTGAGCACATATTTGCAAAATTCAGATGTTAATTAGATGAAGTGAGCTTGATTTCGGGTATAAAATCTTCTTATTTCGTAATATCGATGAGGCGTTCACCTGAACCGATGAAGCGCTCTGTTTCAATTTCCGGGCAGATGGTTACCCACGAAATAGTATCGATTTTGGCTATACCGGCATTGTGCAAGTGCTGATTTCAGAAGACATCAGGTTTTGATGATTGTACACAATTGCAATAGACGCTGGTGTTACCTAACTGATTATTTAGTTGAGCGCAATTAAATCGGCTCATCATAAAAAGACCGCTGCCTTATATGGGCAGCGGTCTTTGTAAGTTGGTTTAAAGTTGTGGCTTACCCTTTAACGATTATAAATTCAGATCGTCTGTTCAACAGGTGATCGGTTTCTTTACAGCGTATTGTACCATCACATTCGTTGATCAATCGGTTCTCGCCATAACCTATGGCGCTTTCGATGCGACTTTGGTCTATGCCCTTCGAAATGATATAGTCACGGGTAGACTTTGCTCTTTTGTCAGATAGGTATTCGTTGTAAACTTTGCTACCCCGTGAATCGGTATGTGATTCAATTTTTATGACCATATTGGGGTATTCTTTCATAACACTGACCAATCGGTCAAGTTCTTTTGCGGCATCCGGTCTGATGAACGATTTATCGAAGTTAAAGTAGATCATCTCCGTCTTGAGTTTTTTGATACCATCTTCCATAGCGATCATTTCTTCTAGACGCTTCAAGGATACATCGACATTGACCACTTCATTTTCTTTGGTTGTAACCTTTTGTTCGTTATTGAAATATTCACCCTTGACTGTTTTTAAGGTGTATTTCGTACTGCTGTCAAGATCTTCGAAGACAAAGCTGCCATCTTCTTCGGTGACCATTTCTTTAAGTTTTATCCCATTTCCGTCGAGTAACTGCACAAGTGCCTGGGGCATTATATCGCCTGTTGTCAATTCGGTCACCACGCCGGCAATCGCGTTTTCATTGGCCGGTGTTTCTTCAACAGTCAGCCTTTTGAAAGAATAGATGTCATCGTCACCCTTACCGCCCCTGCGATTCGATGCGAAGAACCCTTTTTGGTTCTCTTCGTTTACGATATATGAGAAATCATCTTTTTTACTGTTTATTGGTTGTCCCAAATTAGTGACATTCTCAAAACCACGTTCTGTGCCGTAAGTCGCTTCATAAACGTCAAGACCTCCTAGGCCTATATGCCCGTCCGATGAAAAGTAGAGTTTTTTACCGTTGAAAAATGGAAACATTTCCTTTTGTTCGGTGTTAATGCCCGGCCCTAGGTTTCTTGGCTCTGAAAAGTTACCATCATCAAATACGTCGACTACAAAAATATCGGTCTTACCAATGCTGCCGGGCATATCGGAGACAAAATAGAGTTGTTTTCCATCAGGACTCAGTGCAGGATGCCCTGTAGAGTAATTATCGCTATTAAAGCTAACTTCTACGGCCTCTGTCCAATCTCCATCTACTTTGGTCGACTTGTATATTTTGAGATGGTTGATTCCTTTATTGTCCCGTTTCAATTTTTTGCCGTAATTATTACGGGTAAAATACATGGTGCCGTTATCGGAGGAAAATGCTACAGACGCCTCATGGTATTTGGTATTTATTTTTTTCGAAAATTTGATAGCGTCTTTTAGGTCTTGAGATTCGTTATTTATTTTGGCTACGTATAAATCTAGATAAGGTTGGTCGTTCCATTTATACCGTCTGGTACTTAGAAATGATGAATCTTTAGCAGAGGAGAAGACAACGCGACTGGAGTCTAAAAACATAGGCGAAAAGTCTGAATATTCTGTATTGATGGCCATGTTCTTGATTTCATAGTTTTGCTCGGAATTTAAGAGATTGTCCAAAACAACCTCCTTCGGCATCCCCAGATCGGTATTGTCTATACTTGACACATAGTCCCCATCTTTCATTTTGCGGTTGTACAAGCGTACCAAACGCTTGGCCCTAGTGTACTTACCTGTTCCTTTCAAAGAATGGGCATATTTGAATATATTCTCGGCAGACATTTCCTTGCCATAATTTTCATAAAGAATATGGTACCATTCGTAGGCTTTTTCCATATTGGTGTTGAAATAGTAAGCATCAGCCGCCTTTTGAATGATATCTCGAGTATAATTTTCATCATCTTTATTTAAGGCCTGCTCATATAGTTCTGCAGCCTCGGCGTACCACATTTTGTCGAAGTAGAAATCCGCTTTTTGAATAATCTTGCTTTTATTAGATTCTTCGCTAAGGGTCGTTGCGCTTGGATTTGCTTCTGATGCTTCTGGCATACCATTGTTTATGGCATCTACAGGAACGAGTTTCTCTGCAAATGCGTCAGCAGCGTTCGGCCCTTCATTCGTATCCGCAGGAACAAATCCGCTTTCGGTTTCTTTCAAGACGGCTAACGACTTCCCACCTATGGTAATACTATTCTCTATTTCGAGAATCCACATAGCATCGGAATACTTCCCGTCTAATTTTGAAACGCAGGCATCGACCGCTTCGAGTCCAAAAGGGTAGTAGGCCAGGTAAACGTAATTGAGGCCGTTCTCTGGATTATTAATAAAACCCGCACCTTCAAAACCCTTGCGGTTTAATTTTTTTACTGTCCTTTTAAGATTTTTGGCTTTACTGAAAACGCCCGAAACGATATAATAACCATTTTCAACATTTTTTAGTTCATCAAATGTTCGATATGGAATTTCGCTTCGGTCTGCTGCATCTTCGAAAGTTTCGTTGATAGAAAAAGCCGGTTGTTCGAATGGGGCATAATTTGAAGTACTGGCATCGACCGTATCTGATTGCTCTAAACTGATATCTTGAAAATCTTCTGCACTTACGCTAAGGCATAGCAATAAAATGTAGGTGGTGATTAGTCTTTTCATGTTTGGGCTATTGTGAAAATCTGGTATTTTTTATTGGCTAATTTGTTTGTTTGAATAAAATGGCAGGTCCTTAATTTAGTTTGAATTTCATGATTTTACCTTCAATATTATTCTTTTGATAACGTAAAATTCGAACTAAGGTTGCTTATGGCCGCTTTTTTGTTGTGAAATCTCTTTTATACAGGGCGTAATTGACCATAAATGCGGTTTAGTGCGTAACGAACAGAAAAATGGAGAGCATCTTCTTTGATGGTAGTAACTACTAAAAACAGGGCCTAATTAAAACAAATATACCTTTTGGTGTATTTGTTTTAAGGGCAAAGAAAAACCCCTGACGTATGCCAAGGGTTTTTAAATATCGTAAACAGGAAAAACCTAATCTTTCTTTTCTTCCAATTGGTCATCTTCTTCTTTAGATGCATCCTTAAACTCTTTGATGCCGCTTCCTAGGCCGCGCATAAGTTCCGGAATCTTTTTTCCTCCAAACAACAGAAGAACAAGTACAACGACAACGGCTATTTGCCAAGGCCCGATTGCCAAAAATATCTGTGAAGCTATCATAAAATTGTAATTTAATGGATAACAAATGTACTAAAAAAGTAGTTACGCACAACTTAACGTTCCCACAGAATTTAATTGTTTAGGGTCAAAGTAAAATTGCGGACAAAGAACTTAACTGCATATTGCTGTAAACTATTAAATTTATAGAGAACGGGTACAGAATTCAATTCCATCCTTATATTTGTGTATTATGGCCAAAAAAGTCAAGAAAAGAAAAGAAATTAAAAGAAAGCTACTTCACAAGTATCGCTTGGTAATTCTTAATGAAAGTACTTTTGAAGAAAAGATTTCTTTTAAGTTGAGCCGTCTTAATGTCTTCGTTACCGGTTCGCTCTGTATTATTGGTCTTATCGGCCTTACGACCTTGTTAATCGCCTTTACGCCCTTACGGGAGTACATACCCGGATATTCTTCTACAAAATTAAAAAAACAGGCTACTGATTTGACTTATACGACCGATTCTTTGGTAGCCAATCTAAATAATACCAATAGGTATTTGGAAAACATTCGTATGGTACTAAAAGGCGATATCGAAAACACGGAAATGAATCGGGACTCTCTACGTGAACAGTTTAAAATCGACCCGAACACTATAGACTTAACACCGATAAAAGAGGATTCTATGCTGAGGGCCGAAGTTGCCTTGGAAGATAAATACAACCTATTCGAAAGGAATACCGCTGGCACGGCCATAGTTCTTTTTCCACCATTGAGTGGTGCCATTTCGCAAACCTACGACGCAGCACTACGCCATTATGCGGTAGATGTCACCGCGCCGACGGACACGCCTATTAAGGCAGTTGCCAACGGTACGGTCATTTTTTCGGAATGGACGGCCGAAACCGGTTATGTTATCATTCTCGAACATAAAGATGGCTTATTGAGTGTCTACAAGCATAACGGTTCGTTGAACAAGGGGCAAGGCGACATTGTTCGTGCAGGAGAAGTTATAGCTTCCGTTGGTAACACAGGCGAATTGACTACTGGTCCCCACCTTCATTTTGAACTTTGGAGCAATGGTAATACGGTAAACCCGTTAGATTACATCGATTTTTAGACCTTGAACCCGAAACATAAACCTGAAACTAACTTCTGTGTCACTAAAGTCGTTTGCCGCTAAAATATTTGCTAAGAACATTGCCTTGAAAACGGCTAAATGGCGTGACCACCCTATTAAAACACAAGATCAGGTGTTTAACCAACTTATTTCGAAAGCCGCCGGCACAAAATTTGGAACCGATCATGATTTTGAGGCTATTATATCTCATTCAGACTTTGTCGAGCGGATACCGATTCGTGATTATGAAGAACTAAAACCTTATGTGGAACAAGTTGTCGCAGGTAGGGAAAATATTCTATGGCCAGGTAAGCCTATCTATTTTGCGAAAACATCCGGTACTACTTCCGGTGCAAAATATATTCCCATTACCAAAACCGCTATCAAGCACCAAGTGGAAGCCTCGCGAAATGCAATTCTCAACTATATCCATGAAACGGGAAATTCCGATTTCGTAGATGGTAAAATGATTTTCCTTCAGGGGAGTCCTGAATTACATCAAAAGAACGGGATTCAGTTAGGAAGGCTTTCGGGTATAGCGGCACACTTCGTTCCCAACTACCTTCAAAAAAACCGTTTGCCCACTTGGGAAACGAATTGCATCGAAGATTGGGAAACCAAGGTGAATATTATTGTCGAAGAGACCGTAAATGAAGACATGAGCGTTATCGCGGGCATACCGTCTTGGGTGCAGATGTACTTTGAGCGCTTACAGTCAAAATCAGGAAAAAAAGTAGGCGAACTGTTCGAGAATTTTCAATTGTTTATTTATGGTGGGGTCAATTACGAACCATACCGCGCTAAATTTGAAGGTTTGATCGGTAGAAAGGTCGATAGCATAGAACTGTTTCCGGCGAGTGAAGGGTTTTTTGCTTATCAGGATTCCCAAAAAGAAAAAGGAATGTTGCTGCTGCTGAATTCCGGAATTTTCTACGAGTTTGTAAAGGCCGATGAATTTTCTGAGGAGAAACCAAAACGAATCACAATTAAAGACGTCGAGGTTGGCGTAAACTACGTAATGATTATTTCCACGGATGCCGGCCTTTGGGCCTATAATTTAGGAGATACCGTTCAGTTTATTTCTTTAAGGCCTTATAAAATAATAGTTTCCGGACGGATTAAGCATTTTATTTCGGCCTTTGGAGAGCATGTTATCGCCAAGGAAGTCGAAGAAGCAATGCAACAGGCCATTGAAGCAACGGATGCGAGTATCAACGAATTTACGGTAGCCCCTCAGATTACGCCCCAAGGCGATCAACTTCCTTATCATGAATGGTTGATCGAATTTGAAAAAGAACCATCTGACCTATTGAAGTTTATTGAAATTCTGGATACTTCCCTTCAAAAGCAAAACAGCTATTATTTTGACCTTATCGACGGTAAAATCCTTCAAACATTAAAAATAACTTCAATAAAAGATGGCGGATTCAACGATTATATGAAATCCATAGGAAAATTGGGCGGACAGAATAAGGTGCAACGGCTTTCGAACGACCGCAGCTTTGCTGATGGGCTTTTCGGGTTCATGGCTTAAGTTTTGATTGGCACTAATTTATGTTTTTTGTCTCTGATATTCTTTTTCCCTTTGTAGCTCTGCGTAATATACTTTTTCAACGACCCCAAAGAACCTCTCATCACAACCAGAAAAATATTGTAATTTTGCTCGAAATCCGCTTATGGGCAAGACAACAACCACGACCCGCGCTCAAGAATCGACGAACGCTATAGAGCGTTTATACATCACCATGAGGCACTTGTTCAATCGTGGGTTCTACAAGCCTACCGGTGTTTCGGGCGAATCGCTTAAAAATGCATTACTGCAGTTACGCCCAGAAATCTATGGTTCGGTCGCAGAAGAAAAAGCAGAACTTAACGGGCTAATCTACGTGTTGGAACGTCTTCCCAAGGGTATCGAGCAATGTCGTTTTATTAACCTGACTTCAGATGAAGGCTATGGTCGATCTCATTTTGACCCCATCGTTCCGCCAAAGCGAAGGCGTAATTGCTATCGGATCGACGATGAGCAGATGAATATTGAGATTACTCGAGGCCGTTCTGACATATACGATATACTGACGCATTTGACATTCCTATTTATTGAATCGGAAAAAATCTGTAAACGGGTGTTGATAGAAGACAGCGATAAAACGATCCGTGATTGGGTCAAACTTGAACAAGCCGTAAAAAAGGAAGAACTTACGCAGGTAGAACGGGAAGTAGCCCTAATTCATACCGCTAATATCTTGGGCCGCCCTTTTGTTGAGATTATGGCGGTACATGAACAGTTGGCGACCAAAGAGGCACCCGACCGTTTTTTAGACATCATTTACTGGTTGGGCAAATTGGCGATAGAAGAGGAGGCTACCGGCGAAAAAAGGGTCATTACCTTTAGTTCCCTGTTGCGCGAACGCTTGGGGCACCACATTCATGGTGAACGCTGGGCGAATACCATAAAGGAGACCTTACGAAAAAACAGACTTTTGCAGCGACCGATACATATTATCAGCGCGAACATGCACAGTGTAATGAACTCGTTATTCGCAAGAAAAGCCTTGTCAAAAGAATTTCCTGATAAAAAATCACTTGAAATTTATGAGGCATTGAGTTCATCGTTGAACGCAGAACTGCGAAACAAAGTCATAACCATAGCGAAAAAGAACGGAATGATTTCCATTGATGATTTTTCGGGTACTAATATTGACGTTCAATTATTCGATACGGCTAAAATGACCAACGATGCATGTTGCTATGAACTGCCAAAAGGGCTATCCGATGAAGAAAAACCGCTTATATTTGTTATGGATTATGCCTTTGGCGAGCAGGCCTATGAAACCATCGATGAGTTTTTGAAACCGTATAAGGAAAGCAAAAAGGAAACGGTATTTTTGGATGTCGCTTCTATTTCAATTATGGGGAAAGCCGGTATTTTAGAAGGGGGTAAAGGGGATCTTATGATTCCTTCCGCCCATATTTTTGAAGGTACGGCAGATAATTATCCGTTTGAGAACGAACTCTGTGCCGAAGATTTCAAGGGCTATGGGCTCAAGGTTTTTGAAGGCGCCATGATTACCGTTTTGGGAACATCGCTGCAAAACAAAGACATACTAAAGTTTTTTAAGCAGTCTACTTGGAACGTTGTGGGACTGGAAATGGAGGGCGTTCACTACCAAAAGGCGGTACAATCGGCATCTAAGATTCGCAAGAGCATACGCGAAGATGTGAAAGTGAGATATGCCTACTACGCTTCCGACAATCCTCTGGTTACTGGAAGTACCTTGGCCTCCGGAGGTTTGGGAACGACAGGTGTGAAACCGACCTATTTAATAACGGATAAGATATTAACGCAAATATTCAATTCTTAATTTATGGCAGATCAGATATCACCGAATACTCCGCAATCTTCCGATGAAATTGATCTCGGTAAGCTGTTTAAAATGATACGAAAAGGTTTCGACCGTTTTTTCAGGGCTTTTTTGCATATATTCTTATATCTCAAGAGAAATGCTTTTTTGCTTATTAGCTTGGTCTTAATCGGTCTGGTCATCGGGTTTTTGCTAAATATCAGTGTCGATAAAAAATTAAAGACCGAGGTAATTGTAAAGCCTAATTTCGAGAGCAAAGATTATCTCTATAATGTAATTGAAGAAATACAGGCGAATATTGTTGCAAAAGACACTCAATTTTTAAGTAAAATCGGAATTGATATTGGTGACTTGAGAGGTTTTGAGGTAAGTATCGAGCCTATAGAAAAAGCCGATGAAGATCAAGAAAAAACAGAGGACGACAATACGTATTTGGAAATTTTACAAAATTTTAAGGACCAGGAGTTCGTTTCCGAAGTAATCAGATTGGAAATTTTGGATAAAACGGTTTTGACCCACAGAATAACGTTTCTACATAAAAATCCGTACAATGGGCAACAGGTGGTCGGTAAATTTCTAGATTATATCAATGCCAATCCTTATTTCGTGGAAATGCGAACGGTATACAAAAATAATGCTGGGGATAGAATTAGGAAAAACAAAGAACTCATCGAACAAATAGATAATTTGGTAGAGAACTATACACAGCAACTTTTGAAATCCGATGCTGGTGCAAGACCAGAAAGTACTATAGTTTTTGATACGGAGCAGGGTCTGGACATAACAAGCTTACTGAGCCTAAAAAATGGCCTTATCAAACAAATAGGTGATAAACAAATAGAGTTGGTTCAGCAAAAAGATGCGGTAAATATTATAAACTTTGGAAGGACCCAAGAGGTCAAGAATCAATTTTTGAACAAAAGCCTCTTTTTGTTGCCCATGGTATTTCTAGGTTTATTCTTTCTTTGGGCGCTATTGAAATATTTGAATAGGAAAGCACTAAGTCTTTGATAACTTATATTGTCACATATTTCGAAACAGTCTCGAAGTCTAAATTCGATACTTCCTATTTGATTGGCCTAGCTTTAACTAATCGAAGCATAAATTTGAATCAATTAGTATTATGAAAATTTTAATAACAGGGGGTGCAGGGTTTATTGGTTCTCATGTAGTTCGAAAATTTGTACGTAAATATCCGGATTATACCATATTTAATCTGGATGCGCTGACCTACGCAGGAAATTTAGAAAACCTTAGAGATATTGAAAATGAACCGAACTACCGTTTTCTCAAGGGCGATATAGTAGACGCAAAATTTATTCAGACAATATTTGAAGAGCATAACTTCGATGCCGTTTTACACTTGGCCGCGGAATCACACGTAGATCGATCGATTTCCGATCCATTAGCGTTTGTGCATACCAACATTATTGGCACGGTGAATTTGCTTAATGCCGCCCGTGACCTTTGGCAAACACCTTCAAGCGATAAACGGTTTTATCATATCAGCACCGATGAAGTCTATGGCTCCTTAGGAGCGGAAGGCCTTTTTACCGAAACCACATCTTATAATCCAAATTCTCCGTATTCGGCATCTAAAGCGAGCTCCGATCATTTCGTACGAGCATACGGGGAAACCTATGGTCTTCCTTACGTGATTACCAACTGCTCAAACAACTACGGGCCGAACCATTTTCCTGAAAAGTTAATCCCCCTTTTTATTCACAACATCATAGAAAACAAGTCTTTACCGTTATATGGTGATGGAAAATATACACGAGACTGGCTGTATGTAGAAGATCACGCACACGCCATTGACTTGGTTTTTCATAAAGGAGAAAATAGTGAAACCTATAATATTGGTGGGTTTAATGAATGGCAAAATATAGATTTGGTGAAGTTATTGTGTAGTTTAATGGATAAAAAACTGGCAAGGCCTGCTGGCTCTTCCGAAAAGTTGATTACCTATGTAAAAGATCGTCCAGGACACGATTTAAGGTATGCGATCGATGCGGATAAAATAAATAAGGAATTGGGCTGGAAACCTTCCGTAACCTTTGAAGAGGGTCTTGAACACACCATAGAGTGGTATTTAGAGAATGAAGAATGGCTGAAGAATGTGACCTCTGGGGAATACCAAGAATATTATAATAAAATGTACCGCGCGGGTTGAAGATTGAATTGTAGGAATTGGACTCGTCTAAACTTGTTGTTTGGAACCGAAAATGGGATATTTGCAGATTAAAGATAAGCTCAAACAAGTTCATTATATAATCGACCACAAATGAAAGGAATCATATTGGCAGGCGGCTCCGGAACACGTCTTCACCCGTTGACTTTATCCGTGAGCAAGCAGTTGATGCCCATCTACGATAAACCGATGATTTATTACCCATTGTCCACTTTAATGTATTCGGGTATTCGCGATATTTTAATAATTTCAACTCCAAAAGATCTTCCTCTATTTAAAGAGTTGTTAGGTGATGGTAAAAAATATGGTTGTCAATTTTCCTTCGCTGTCCAAGAAGCCCCCAACGGACTTGCCGAAGCCTTTATCATCGGTGAGCGGTTTATTGGAAACGACAAGGTCGCCTTAATACTGGGAGACAATATTTTTTATGGTTCCGGCCTAGCAAAATTATTACAATCGAATAACGACCCTGATGGAGGAATTATCTATGCATATCGCGTTCATGATCCGGAGCGATATGGAGTTGTAGAATTTAATCAAGAAGGAAAAGCGATTAGTATTGAGGAAAAACCTGTTGAGCCAAAATCGAATTACGCCGTTCCGGGAATTTATTTTTACGATAATGAGGTGGTAGAAATCGCCAAAAACATGGCGCCCAGTCATCGAGGCGAGCTAGAAATAACCGATGTGAACAAAATCTATTTGAAACGGAAAAAACTAAATGTAAGCATCTTGGATAGAGGTACTGCGTGGCTGGATACCGGCACGTTTCAGTCATTGATGCAGGCTTCACAGTTTGTGGAGGTTATTGAAGAACGACAAGGTTTAAAAATAGGGGCTATAGAAGCAGCGGCGTTCGAGATGGGCTACATCGGCGAAGTTCAATTTCGGAAATTGGCCGAACCCTTGATGAAGAGCGGTTACGGTAAAAATCTTCTTGGAATTCTAAGAAAACACAAATGACCGTAACCGAAACCAAACTTAAGGGTTGTTTTATTCTTGAACCTAGGGTGTTCGAAGATGATCGGGGCTACTTTATCGAATCGTTCAATCAGAAAAAATTCGAAAATGTTTTAGGGAATTCGGTCAATTTCGTGCAGGATAACCAATCGTTTTCTAGAAAAGGGGTAATTAGGGCACTCCACTATCAAACCGGTGAGTATGCCCAGGCCAAGTTGGTCAGAGTCTTACAGGGTTCGGTACTCGATATTGCCGTAGATCTTCGAGAAGGTTCCCCAACTTTTGGCGAACATGTAGCTTTGAAATTGAGTCACGAAAATAAGAAGCAACTTTTTATGCCAAGAGGTTTTGCCCATGGATTTGTTGTGCTGACCGATACTGCCGAGTTTTTTTATAAATGCGATAATTACTACAATGGCCGGTCGGAGGGAGGCATCATCTTTAATGATAGAACCTTGGCTATAGATTGGATATTGCCTGAGACAGATCTTATACTTTCAGAAAAAGACCGGATTTTGCCCACTTTAGAAAATGCTAGATTATGACGACTATCTTGGTAACCGGAGGTAAAGGACAACTGGCATCATGTATAAGGGAAGTGGCAAATGACGAAAAAGAACTATCCTTTATATACGTAGATTATGACGAGTTGGACATCACCAAGGAAGACGAGGTAAAACATTTTTTTAAACGAAAGGATATCAATTTTTGTGTCAATTGTGCTGCGTACACTGCGGTCGATAAGGCGGAATCAGAAGCTGCTATGGCCAGAAAAATTAATGTTGACGGTGCGCGTTATCTTGCAGAAGCATGCAAAGAGCATAAGGCCAAACTGATACAGATTTCGACCGACTTCGTATTCGACGGAAAGCAATCCGTTCCATACAAAGAAGGTATGGCGGTAAACCCGTTAGGGATATATGGAAGCACCAAATTGAATGGCGAAGTTGCGGTCGCAGATGCCTTGAAAGAGCATTTTATTATAAGAACCTCATGGTTATATTCCAACTACGGCCATAATTTCATGAAGACCATGTTACGCCTGGGTGAAGAACGTAATACACTGAATGTAGTTTATGACCAGGTCGGTACACCCACCTATGGGATCGATTTGGCAAGGGTCGTTGTAAACATTATCCAAAAAAATACCGACAAGTACGGAACTTATCATTACAGCAACGAAGGTGTTGCGAGTTGGTATGATTTCGCAAAGGCCATTTTTGATATTAAGAACTCGAATTGTCAGGTTTTACCCGTAGGTAGCGTAGCGTACCCAACCCCTGCGGAACGGCCGGCTTTTAGCGTAATGGATAAAGCAAAAATTAAAGACCAATTGGGTCTCGAAATTCCATATTGGAGAGATAGTCTTAAAAAATGTTTGCAGAATAAGTAAAGTTTATGTGCGGAATAGCCGGTATTTATAGCCTTAAGGCGATTGCCAATTTGAAGGAGCGTATCGAGAAAATGAACGGATCCATTGTTCATCGCGGGCCCGATTCGGGGGCTTTTTACTGCGCTAGGGATAAAGTTGCTTTAGGGCATCGCAGACTGAGCATCATCGATTTAAGAAATGTGGCGAACCAGCCTATGACATCTTCCAACGGACATTGGCAGATTGTTTTTAATGGCGAAATCTATAATTTCAAGGAAATCAAGAATGAACTTTTGTACGATTTTGTAACCGACTCCGATACGGAGGTCATCATTGCGGCCGTACAGGAAAAAGGTCTGGATTGGTTTTTAGAGCGGGCCAATGGCATGTTTGCCATGGCGCTCTACAATGCAGAAACGGAAGAACTATTCTTGGTACGCGATCGATTAGGTATAAAACCGCTATACTATTTCAACAATGGAGACCATTTGATTTTCGCTTCCGAGATCAAGGCAATTCTTTCCAGCGGGCTCGTAGAAGCGAAGTTTAACGAGGCCGCTGTAGATGAATACTTGGCGAACAGGTATATCCGTGCGCCATACACTTTTTTCGAAGGTATACGTCAACTACATGCAGGAAGCTATCACCGCTATACGAAGGATTTATCCTTTACCGAAAAAACATATTGGGAGCTTCCGAAAGCGTTCAATGTTTCCAAAGACTTTGATGAGGAAAAAATAAAAGTCGAATTCGAGAGCGAGTTGAAAAAAGCGATCGAATATCGACTTATAGCCGATGTTCCCCTGGGCACGTATTTGAGTGGTGGTGTCGATTCGAGTTTGATTACGGCCATTACCGCACTGAAAAAGAAAGGGCATGTGAATACCTATACCATAGGGTTCGAGGAAATGAACGAATTCGAATATGCTCAAATAGTCGCCGATAAGTACGATACGACACACCACCAAATATTGATGCACAAAGAGGACTATCTCGCCAATTGGGAAAGACTGATTGCCTCCAAGGACGCTCCTTTAGGGGTGCCCAATGAGATACCGTTGGCCATTATGTCATCGAAACTAAAAGAAAAAATCACTGTAGTACTTTCTGGTGAAGGAGCGGACGAACTCATGGGTGGTTATGGCAGAATATTCCGCTTGCCTTTTGACTATGCTAACCATAATACACAAGAAAGTTTTTACGACCACTTTATATCAAAATATGAGTATGTGCCGCGTTCAATGCGCGATGAACTAATCAAGACACCTATCGACTATCGCTCGGAATTCGATAACAATATCCGACAGCAGTTTACAGAAAGCAGTAATGAGGAAAACGTATTCCGGTTCTTTCACAGGTACCATGTAAAGGGTTTGTTGCAAAGGGTAGACATGACGACCATGCAGACCTCCGTAGAGGCACGTGTGCCTTTTCTGGATCACAACCTTATCGAATTCGCCTATAAAAAAATACCGTATGATTTAAAGTTAAAATGGTTGGATGAAAAATCCGAACAACTGGCAAAAAACCAAATGGCGGATACTTATAGTGAGGTGCTTGACGTGCCGAAATATTTGCTTCGAGAGGTGTCCTACAAATATCTTCCAGAAGAAATAATTACCCGAAAAAAAGTGGGATTTCCCGTGCCGCTTACCGAGTGGTTTGAAAATTTAGAGGAGTTGGCAAACGAATTATTGGTAAATTGCTCTTGGTTGAAAGCGGGCGTCGTTGCCGACCTTATCGCAAAAAGTAGAACTGAGGCCAGGGCGGGTCAGGTATTATGGATGTTCGTGAACATCGAACTGTTCAAAAAACAATATTTCCACACTGAATGGAGGTGGTAAACTAAAGATTTCGAAATGTATAAAAGAGGAGATGAAAAAATAGTGGTCGGCTATACATCTGGGGTCTATGACCTTTTCCACATAGGCCATTTGAACCTGTTGAAGAATGCCAAAGGATTATGCGATAAGCTAATTGTAGGTGTTACTAGCGATGAATTGGTGGCCTACAAAAACAAAAAAGCTGTTATTCCGCACGAGGAAAGAATGGAAATCGTTCGTAATATCCGTCATGTAGATGCCGTGGTGCCACAAAATGATATGGACAAGTTTAAAATGTGGCAGCGTATCAAATTTGACGTTATGTTCGTTGGCGATGATTGGTTCGAATCGAAAAAGTGGCAGGCTTTGGATGAGCAGTTCAAGGAGGTAGGCGTGAAAATCATCTATTTTCCCTATACCCAAGGTACTTCCTCTACTTTGATTAATCAAACATTGACAAACCTAAGAAAGTGAGACCCTCGAACTCCATTTATCCGACCTTTTTAAAATTATTTTCTTAGGATGAAGACAAAAACAAAAAACCTAATTGTTTTCGGTACGCGACCCGAGGCCATCAAAATGGCTCCTTTGATTAAGGAATTCGAAAAACACACCGCTATTTTTGAGACCAAGATTTGTATCACTGCCCAACACCGGGAGATGCTGGATCAGGTTGTCGATTTTTTTGATATCGTACCCGATTATGATATGGACCTGATGAAACACAATCAAAATCTGTTCTCTTTGACGGCCGATATTATCACTGGCCTTAAGTTGGTTCTTGATGATTTTAAACCTGATTTTGTTTACGTACATGGTGATACGACCACGACCATGGCATCCAGTATTGCCGCTTTTTATGCAGGTGCACAAGTGTGTCATATCGAGGCCGGCCTTAGAACCTTTAATAAAAGGTCTCCTTTCCCTGAAGAAATGAACCGTTCGATTACGGGCAGGGTTGCCGATTATCATTTTGCCCCAACCGTTGCGGCGCGCCAGAACCTCTTGACGGAGAATATCCCGGAAGCACAAATCGAAATAACAGGAAACTCGGTTATCGATGCGTTACAATTCAGTGTCGAAAAAGTGATGCGTCCCGATTACGATAATCCCGAAATAGAAACGCTAAAACAAATCTGGAACCCCAACAAGAAACTCATTTTGGTGACCGGGCACCGGCGCGAGAACCATGGTCAAGGATTCATTGATATCTGTAATGCCCTAGCCGAAATAGCCAGCAAACATGGTGATGTACAGGTTATCTACCCGGTACATTTAAATCCTAACGTACAAAAGCCGGTTTACGAGATTTTAGGGACTGTTGAAAATATTAAATTAATAGCACCGCTATCCTATCCAGGTTTTGTGTGGCTGATGCGTCGTTGTTACCTTATCATAACCGATAGCGGCGGGGTACAGGAGGAAGCGCCTAGCCTGGGGAAACCGGTATTGGTAATGCGAGATACTACCGAACGGCCTGAAGCGGTTGAGGCCCGTACTGTAATACTGACAGGAACCAATACACAAAAAATAATAAAGGAAACCGCCCGCCTTCTAGACAGCAAAACCGCATATGACGAAATGAGCCTGAGGCACAATCCTTATGGCGATGGCAAGGCTTGTGAGCGTATCGTAACGTTTATGAAAAACCGACTATAAATCTTGAATTCCCGTATTGTTCCATATAAAAAATACATACCGTAGGTTTAGCAAGAATCAACTGTTCAAGAATTTTGTATCACTATTTTCATTACAAGGAGTCAATTTGGTACTGCCCTTTTTGACCCTACCCTATCTCGGAAGGGTATTGGGAGCGGAAAAATATGGTGTTGTGCTAATGGTCTATGCCGTAATGCAATATCTCTTCGTGCTTTGCGACTACGGCTTTAATCTTTCGGCTACAAAAGACGTTTCGATTTTTCGAGAGGATAAACAAAAAATCAATAGTATTTTCAGCAATATCTACTACATTAAACTGGTGTTGGTGATCTTGGCCTTTGCGGTGTTGGCGTTTTGTGTAACTTCAATCGAAGAGCTCAAAGCCCATAAGGCGGCCTATTTTCTTGGTTTTGGTATCGTAGTGGGTCAGGTTTTAAACCCGATTTGGTTTTTTCAGGGGATGGAAAACATGAAATATATGACCCGCGTGAATGTAATCGCCAAAGGATTATTTACAATCTTGATCTTTGTTGTCATCAAGACCGAAAGCGATTACTATAAGGTGCCTTTATTGTACTCCATCGGTTTTGTCATTGGCGGCCTGTGTTCTATCTATTTTGCCTTCAAGCATTTTAATGTCAAATTAACACGTCCCGACGGTGATGAGATCAAAAGATTGCTGAGCAATAGTACACAATATTTCCTATCGCGATCGGCTGCTGCCTTGTATACATCGAGTAACACCTTTATTGCGGGACTTGCACTTGGTAATTATTTTGCAGGTATTTTTGGGGCGGCCGAGAAAATTTTTATGGCCATGACGGTGGTTTATGCACCCTTGGGCGATGCCCTATACCCCTATATGGCGAAAAACAGAAATCTAAAACTATTCAAAAAGATTTTTATGGGGACAATCTTTCTAAATACGATGATTGCAGCAGGAGTGTATTTTTTTAGCGATATGATTGTAGTACTGATATTTGGGCCCGATTTTGCTGATAGCGCCGATCTTTTGCGTTTATTTTGTTTTCTTGCATTGCTATTTGTACCCACGGTAATGATAGGGTATCCTTTGCTTGGGGCTTTGGGCAAAGAGAAATATGCCAATTATAGTGTGGTGTTCGCATCACTGTTCCATGTAGCATTATTGGGTATCTTTTATAAGTATTTGACCGTTCATCGCATCGTATACTTGCTATTGTTCACGCAGTCCATTGTGTTCACGATACGTATGGTGGGAGTAAAAAAATTGAGTACAGAATTAAAAGAAGAAAAAAGAAATAGTTTAACTGACTAAAGGAGTATTTAAAAGCACCGACAGCCGAAATGAAACGTATCGTAACTTTTTTCATGGAAAAAATAATTTTCGGCCTCCTATCTACCATTATCCCTAGACAAAAAGGGCTGATGCTCTTTGGTACAGGTTTCCGAAGTTTTTCCGATAACCCGAAATTCTTGTTTCTTCATTTTCAAAATCATCGGCATTATCGGCCCATTTGGATTTCTTCTAATCGAAACGAAGTGAAACGTCTAAGAGAAATGGGATATCGCTGCAATTACAAATGGAGTTTTAGCACGTTTTGGGCAGTGGTTAGGGCGCCCCTTTTTTTTATCTCCCACAATGTCAAGGATATCTATCCTATCGTTCCCCAAAGAGGCGTTGTTATTAACCTATGGCACGGCACCCCGATTAAACAGATAGGTTTCGACTCGTTGAAAGAGCGCGTCTGGATTGAAGATACCATACGGTCAGGAAGAAGGCTGCCCTATGATCGTTGGGACTATTTTGTTGCGGCTTCGCCAGAAACCGTCTTTATTTTTGAAGGGGCGATGCGTTTGCAACGTTCAAAAATTATACCGCTAGGTCAGCCAAGAACGGAGTATATCAATTCGTTCATGAACAATGTCGAGCTTAAGGCAGCAATGGGTTCAAAACTACCGTTACCCCTCCCGATTGCACAATGTACTACTGTTTTGTATACCCCAACATTTAGAAACAACGATGCAGAGACTTTAAGAATTAAACAAGTACTCGTTGAAATTGACAAAGCCCTCGAAAAGAAATTGGATACAGTGATACTGTTCAAACCTCATCCTTTGGATAAAGGCACCTTCGATAACCTGTTTTTTTCATCCCTTGAAAATGTCATTAATGTATCTTCAGAAGATACCCAAGACCTTTTATGCATTAGCGACGTGCTTATAACCGACTATTCTTCCATACTCTTTGATTTTATGATTACCGGAAGACCGATTATAGCCTATGTTTTCGATAAGGACGCCTATATTTTGGAAAACGGAGGACTCTATTTTTCTTTTGAAGAACTACAAGCTAAAGTGGCAACTACCGAAGAAGAATTGGTCAATTTTATTCGACAGTCCAAGGAATTGAAAGGGGGCTACGATTCTTCAAAATTCAATCTTTCGGAGAGCAGCAAAAAAATTGAATCCTTTATTTCTGAATTAGAGTGATAACCCTAAAACCTCAAAAAACTTTCAATGGGATGCCACCTTCACCTAAGGGCGCATTGGTCTCGTTCGCCAATCAGCCGGAAAAGGATTATTTTATAGTATTTTTGATACCGGAGTTCTACGATATTTTTTGAATTTCAAATCGCCAATAATTGTTGCGGCATCGAAAGCACAGACACCTATTCAATCCTAAAAACACATATAATTTCAAATGAAATTTGTTAAGCACCCTATTTTTATTTCACTGTCGGCAGTCTTGTTCATATTGGCCGTAGGCTGCGGTGATACAAAAGGTGAGCATATAGCCTACGAAAAAGAATCTTTTGAGAACGGAATAACCATTGAATATACACTTTCCGAATATGCAAAAGATAAGGGGATGTATGTCGACACTACTCGAAAATTGGAAATAGATCCTGAGAAAAGTGCCTTGGTGATTATAGACCTATGGCAAGAAAAATATTTGGACTCGATGACGGTGAATTATATTAACCCGTTGATAGAAGAATTTAAAGACTTGGGAATAAAGATTATCTACGCCCCGTCGCAAAATCCTCAAAATACCAATTTGATAGCCGTCGAAGAAGGGGTTTATTTCTATAATCTCGATGTGATGGATAACTTCCTTAAGGATAATGGAATCAAGAATGTTTTCTTTGCGGGATTTGACACGTTTCTTTGCGTACTAGACAAACCGAACGGTATATATTCTCTTCGGTCTCGCAATGACGACCTTCGGCTGTTTCTCTTGGAAGACGGCGTAACCTCTTTTACGAAAGAGATGAAGCAAGCTTCTATAGCACTTTTAAAAAAGAATGGGGTAGGGATTGTAAGTTCGAACAAAGCGATACCGGAATATGCTTATGATAAGAAAACCGATGCCGACGCAGCGCTAAAGACCAAAAATGAAATCCGGGAAGGGAATAATTTCATACTGCTTTTTAAGGGAAAGGAAAAAAACAAGGCGTTGGAACATTTCGAACATGAGCTCAATATGGAGCGAATCGCGCACGGTGTCGTAAAGAATAATCGCATGTTTTATAGAGGCGAAGAAGTGAGTCCGTATAGTTTCATTAAAGTATTGCGAGATCATAACATCCGTAACCTCTATTTTTCCGGTTTTCATTTGAATAATGAGATGTTATGGAGCGATTTCGGAATCACTTCTCTTTACATCAAAATCAGATACTATGGGGTAAAAGGATTGCCTTGGCCCTATATCATAAATGATTTATCTTTTATCGCTCCATCGGAATCGATGGACCCAGAACTTGAAAAAGCTACCATCATCAATCACTATCGAATGGCACATAATATTATGAGTACCACTGTGCTTGATGGTATCAAAAAAGCCAAAACTGCGGCTCAGCCAGAAGCAGTCGTAAAAAAAAATAATATGGAGCTTTGAGAAAAATCAGACTATTTAACGTGCTCCATCCGGCGATTTTCTTTTTGGTCGCTTTCGTTTTTTTTCTAATGCTTTATCCCTTTTTTCTCGAACGCTATTTTTCTTTTTTCGAGACCACGGTCAAGACCAATGCCCTACTTGTAGTCTATCTATTAACTTTCGTTCTGGCCGCGCATTTCGCCCCAAACTTTTTATTGGTACGTACATTTCCTAAACTGAAAGATGTGGTTCCGAATGTACGTATGGACCTTAAATACTGGAAACGGGCGTTCTATCTTTTCTTTCTAGCAGGAGTTGGGGTCTACCTTTTTGTGTATCTGTTCAAAATGAAGACCATTCCTATTTTTTTAGACGATTTGGAAAGCGCGCGAGTGGGCGCAAAAGCTGGTCTGGGTAAATATATTCTCATAGGGAACGGATTAATCAGTGTCAGTTTGGTCTATCGTTTTGCCGTCGAAAAATTCGTACTGAACAAAATAAAATTGATCTCGATTTTCTATCTTTTAGTAGGGGTGTTCTTTGTAATGGGTATCGGGTTTCGAGGGCCGGCCGCCTATTTGGTCGTAAGTTGTTTTTTGGCCTATCTGATTTTCACTCAAAAATATTTGAACGATCAAGGAATTTCTTTTCCATATATTTTGACGGGAATCTTGTTCATTGTCTTCCTATCGTTACTAGGTTATTATCGTCACACTGGGGAATTTTCATTCAGGGCCATCGGTTCTACGGCATGGACTACCGCAGTCAACGTTAGTAATTTGGAGGCCATTGTCTACAATACGGATAAAAATGATGAATTTTATTACGGGCAGACCGTACTAAGCGATTTAGGAATGACCATCGGTCTTCATGAGAGAGGATTTACCGGAGTTGTACTAAAGCAAAAATACCAATTGGAATTTGAAGGCGAGGGGATGACCATTACCTCCCCCGGTGAGGCTTACATGAACTTTGGCTGGTTTGGTATTTTATTGCATGCTATTTTTTTAGGAACTTTTGCAGGTTTCTTCTATGAGATTATCATAAGGAGTGGTAAATTAAGCTGGTTTGTGATTCTCGTACTGTTCAGTTTAAATTTTTCACGTTTGGCGGTAGGTGGTATCGTGGCACCCGGACTTTTCTTTCTTGTTCCGCAATTGATACTTTGTGCCGCTTTTATTTTTGTTGCAAAATTGAAAATTTGACTATGAAGGTTTTATTCCAATCGAGAAGTAATTTGTATTCGGCCCCCGGAGGCGATACCACCCAAATCGAAAAAACTAAGGAATATTTAGAAAAATTAGGGATCGAAGTCGATATCAGTATCGAACTCGAACCCGATCTCGCAGGTTACGATTTAGTGCATCTGTTCAATTTGATGGATCCGCAAGAGTTGTATATGCAGATCAAGCATGCCAAAAAGCATGGTAAAAAAGTAGCTTTATCCACGATTTATGGTCTGTACACTGAGTTTGAAAGAAAGGCGAGGGGCGGTTTTGCCCAAAAAGTGGCCAATGTGCTCTCGCCTTATACCATCAACTACATAAAAACATTTTTACGCCACTTGAAAGATGGTAGAATGAATAAAGGCGTATATTATATGCTTTTTCGAGGGTATTACCGACTTGCCAAAAAGGTTACCGAAAGCGTTGATGTGTTTTTGCCCAATTCCTTTTCGGAGATGAAAAGGGTTGAGAAAGAATACAAACTAAAGAACTACAAGCATGTAGTGGTTCCTAATGCCGTTGACACCAAACTTTTCAATCCTGATAAGATTGTACTAGAAGAATTGGGCGCCAACATGTTAAAGTATAAGGACTGTGTTTTATCGGTAGCCAGAATAGAAGGCCGTAAAGCCACCTTAAACCTTGTAAAAGCTGTTGGTGACAAATATCCATTGGTGCTAATTGGTAATCAAACGAAAAACGACCCGGGATTCATCAAAGCAGTATATGCAGCGGCCGGGCCCAATGTACATTTTATAGGTGCCATACCCCATGATAAATTGCCTGTATTCTATAAACTGGCCAGGGTGCATGCCCTTATCAGTTGGATGGAAACCCCAGGGCTGTCATCTTTGGAGGCGGGTGCTATGGGTACCAATATCGTAATTACCGAAAAAGGGGATACCCGCGATTATTTCGAGGACTATGCCTATTACTGTGAACCAGACGATATAACATCTATCAGAAATGCTATTGACAAAGCATACATTGCGCCTTTTGATAATCGATTGAAAGAAAAAATTTATTCTGAATACGTTTGGGAAGAGACGGCAAAAAAAACTTTAGAGGGCTACAAAATGGTGTAACCTTCTGTTGAATGTAAACATCCCCTGTTATTTTTACGGTCTATTTTATTGTTCCCAACAAATACGGCAAACGTCTTTCGACAACTCCTAAAATTACGATATCAGGTTTTATTTTTTCAACCGTGGCCTTATCTACTGGGCTCTTCCAAACATAGATAACCTTAGAAAAATGCAACGATAAAAATTGTACCAGGGCAATTGTATACGAATCCCTAAAGACGACTACGGTTTTATCATTACCGCAATTATCATTTTCGGTAATTATTGTGTTCTTGGGAAAACCTTTCGGCGCAACATAACGGAATCTTTTGTTTTTATCCTTGAGCGAATAAAGGGGCAATTTGTCATAGTATCCCGTAATACTATCGATACCAAGTAGGTTCGTAAGGTCCCCTTTTTGTGTTATTCTATACTTAATCTCGAAATCGTCTAGAGGAAAGGGGGCCAGGCCCAATGCATCAAATGTTTGACGACAAAAAGAAGCATAGGCCTCATAGGCTCCCGAACTGTTCCAATGTGAGTCAAACTTACAGTAAAGTTGTCGCTCTGCACTTCTTTTAAGCATATCGGCGCGTACATCGAAAATCGACATTTTTCTCTTGCCAAAGTAGTCCACTACCTGATCGGCCAGCGAACTATCGTTCTTGATTTGCATTTTCATGCTGAACGGAAGGTAATCGGAATAGATCGAGTGTTTGTTCGGCCAAAATCCAAGAACGTACTCAATTCCTTTTTCGGCCAAGTCGGTTTTTAGTTTCAAATGATTCTGGTACGCCTTTTCCAGTTGATTGCCGGAGATTAAATTCGTATTCGAATAACTGGCATAGATACCACCATCTTTCTCGGTGAACTGGTTGAAAAAGAGAAACCCAACATCACCGAACTGTACGAGTTCGGGTTTCGACGAATCTCTGAACAGCCCCACTTTTATGTTGTTTGACCATTTTATAACGGTTGGTCGCAGTCCGAAATTATCGTTATAATAGTTTTCATATGCTGCCGAAAAAGTCTCCGAGAACTCGAATTCGGGTTCAGAAGCCAACTCCCTTTTTTCTGTCACTTCGTTCTCCTTATCGTTTTGAAATAATTTTACTAGCGATGGCACTGCAATAATCAAGACAAAGGCAAAAATATAGGGGTCAAGTTGTATCCCATCTATTCGAACATCCTTCAAAAAAAGGGATATAAACAGGGCCAGCGAAAAAACAAAAGCGATTAGGTATGCAATCGGTTTTCCCGTAAGGGGCTGTTCCGCTTTGAGATCCTCGATGATTTCCGGAACATTGAACTTAGAGATAAAGAAGGGGTCATAAATTTTACTTGTGGAGCTGGTAAAATATTGTCCATCCTTTAGGTCGATATTTACATTGGCTGCAAAGGACTCCGACATCTTATACTCAAAGGATTTGTGCAATGCATTTAAGCCTATTCTTTCAAAGCGCATAGGTTTTTGTTTGGAATTTCGTCCGACGTCTAATCTAAATTTTGTAATAAGGGTATCCAAAGGGATGGCGAACTTGATATTTTGATAGGCAGTATCACCTTTGACGTTGACGCGAATACTGTTTTTTTCGGAAAAACTGCTTGCGCCTTCCTGCAGATAGAAAAGTTGAAACAGATCGTTTTCCAATACTTTTGCTTTTAGTTCAATTACAACTTCGGTCGGTTTTGAAGCAAAAGTGCCCAACAAGAACACCGTAGCCATAAATACCAAAATGGCGCCTATCAGGGGCAGAATATATCTTTTTAAGGGCATCAGTTTAAAACACTTTTTTTATCAAATCCATTTGTAAATTTTTTTTAATTTTCTAACATAAAACATCTTATCGCCCTAAAACCTAAAATATATAAAGGGATTATAGGTTGTCTGGGCCAATTCTAACAAAGACAGTACAAATACAACTACATAAAGCGAACGCTCCAGTGCCAATGCCCAAGTTTTTTGCGTGGAAATTTGGGTTGCCCTTTCAACAATAACTTTTCTAAGTGGCGTGGCAAAAATGACGCCTAGGGCAATTATAGATAATACGTATGTGTTGAGATATAAATAGGGATAGCGATACGTTCCACCGCTGAAGGAGAACATTTTTTGAATATAGCTCAAGGCATACCCCAAGTCCTCGGCGCGGAATATGACCCAGCCGATCATAACTACCAGTAATAGGTATATTCGCTTTAGGACCGCAAATTTGTTTGTTTCATAATTGGTCCAAAGCCTTTCAATAATAATAAAAAAACCGTGAAAGAGCCCCCATACGATAAAGCTCCAACTGGCACCGTGCCATAGCCCGGTCAAAAAGAATACGATGAGAAGGTTGACATAGGTTCTGTATTTTCCCTTTCGATTTCCTCCGAGTGGAATGTACAGATAGTCCCTGAACCATGTCGAAAGTGAAATGTGCCACCTTCTCCAGAATTCGCGAACCGATTTGGCAATATACGGATGGTCGAAGTTCTCCTTAAAGTTAAATCCGAACATCTTGCCCAGACCGATGGCCATATCCGAATAGCCTGAAAAGTCATAATAGATTTGTAGCGTATAGCACAGAATACCGATCCAGCTCAAGGAGGTGGAAATTTCATCGACAGGTGCCCCGAAAACTTTATCGGCAATCAACCCCACATTATTGGCAATAATCACCTTTTTCGCAAAACCGATGATAAACCGCGATATTCCCGTTTTGAAAAGTGCGCTGTCGATCGTTCTACTTTCGATTTCCCTTGATATATCGACATACCGTACTATGGGCCCTGCAATGAGCTGGGGAAAAAGGGAAATATACATGCCCAGATTAATGATACTTCTTTGGCCTTTAACGGTACCGCGATATACATCGATCAGGTACGAGATACTTTGAAAGGTAAAAAATGATATCCCGATCGGAAGGGTGACGTTCGAAATGTCAATGTCGATGACTATATCGATTTGCGCTAAATTTTCAACTAAAAAATGGATGTATTTATAGTAGATCAGTACCAAAAGGTCGAGACCCACACCGATGCTCAAAAACACTTTCGAGGCGGTTAGGTTCCCTTTTTCCAGACTGTTCGAGATTAGTATGCCCATTACATAATTGGCACATATCGAGCTCATCATCAACAAAACCAGTACATGTTCTCCCCAAGCATAGAAAAATAGGCTTGCAAGCAGAAGAAAGAGGTTTCTTAGTCTTTTTTGTAATAAAAAATAGACCCCGAGAACTAGGGGAAGAAACAAAAAAATAAATACAGTCGAACTAAATACCATATAAAATATGAGGGTTCATAGTGCAATTTCGGATTGTGGGGTCTAGCTAATGCATGCTCTGAATCTTTACTGCGCGACTAATTTAGACAAACTTTGTCAATGCAATGTTTATAGATTTTGTCTTATCCATGCGCCACATTTTCTTGTAATTTTTTAGGGCCCTGCCATTTGTTCAAAAGGTAAGGGGTAAAGAACACAAAAAACACAAAGCCCCATTGTCGTATCATATAAGATTCCGTCATTCCGAAGAGCACCATGATAATAAAATAGAACAGCAGCAGCACATCTTTTTTTTGGATAGCCCTATACAGGATGTACCCATAGATTAAAAGAAGAACCAACAATCCCAGATATCCCAAGTCTAAGGTTGTCTGCAAAAATTGGTTATGGGCATTGTAGCGCTCAATGACCTGTATCGAGTCGTCACTTATCTTTTGTTTGTAGCAATCGGTCAACAGTTGTATGGTATTGTTTGTTCCGCTGCCAAAAAACCCTGCACTCTTTATCTGTTGCCAACTGCATTCCCAAGAAAGTATTCTGCTATTAATCCCGTTGTTGTAGTCGCTAACATTGTTGAGGTCGATCTCTATTATTTCCTTAAACTTGCTTTGTACAATGGGCCTGTTCGCCATCCAAACTGCTGCAATACCGAAGAAGATTATAAATCCAATCAAAAACTTTACATTTTTTTTCTTTTTTAAGTAGAAAAAAACGAAGAATATGGTTATTGTTGCGCATACGATGATACTTGTCCGATTATAGAATACCGCTAAACAAAAAAAGAGAAAAGGTATGAAAAGATAGTATCTCAATTTAGTTACATTTGCCGTCAAGAGTTCGTTGTAGATTATCGCCAAGGCAAAACAAACGAAAATTGCCAAGTAATTAAGTTGTAGGTCAAGTATTTCGGTCGGGTCGTGATAATAGAAAATATAGCCTTTGCTTTTTATGTAGGTAGCCACGATGCAGATGACACAAGAGGCAATAATAGTATATACAAAAGCATCGAGCACCCATTTTTTGTATTTAACGTACAATAGTGCGAACGGAATCAACAACAGCGGCAGAAATTTGGTCAGAATGACCTCGATACCAGGTTGTTCAACAAAAATCAGATTGAGGCACAAGACGGCATAATAGAGAAAAAATAGAATGTCACACGTATTATAATCTGGTAATATTTTTTTACGTGGTGAGAACAGGTAAAGGGCGGAAAAAAGCGCAACGGCGTAAGAGTTGATGTTGTATAGCCTCGCAAGAGGAATGGTTGCCACTACGAGAAACAGTGCTATATTTTTGATTTTGTCCAGCGGCACAGACTTTGGTTTGGGCACGAAATTAAAGAATTAAAACGGATGGTTTCTATTTTTACTTTGTAAAACAATTGTCAAGAATAGGGTAACTTTAATGAACCAAGTAATGAAGGCCCCATATTGCAAATCGAGATTTCAGTACCAAAATGGAATATAGAGTAGCGAACCTTTGAATACATCAAATAAACTAAAAGTAGCGATTATCGGAACGGTGGGGATACCTTCAAGATACGGCGGGTTCGAGACCTTGGCCGAAAATTTGGTTGCTCAACTAGAAGGTAATTACGAATTTACTGTGTATTGCAGTGCTCCGAGTTATAAGAATGACCGTAAAAAATCCTATTTAGGCGCAGTGCTAAAATATCTTCCATTTCAGGCAAATGGCAAATCAAGCATCATTTACGATGTTGTATCCATTTTACATGCTATGTTTTTTGCTGATGTTCTTTTGATTTTAGGGGTGAGTGGTGCCTTTATGATTCGCGCTGTACGGTCGTTTACCAATAAAAAAGTAATTACAAACATAGACGGACTTGAGTGGAAACGTGACAAATGGGGCGGTTTGGCCAAGAAATATTTGAAAAAGCAAGAGAAAATCGCAGTAAGGTCGAGTCACTGGACAGTAGTAGATAATAAAGGCATAGAAAATTATGTTTTAGAGGAATATGGGTTGCCAAGCACACTTATTGCCTACGGCGCTGACCACGTTTTTTATCGAAAATTGAGCGAATCGACAAGAGACGAACTCCAACTTCCGGAAAGATTTGCTTTTAAAGTTTGCCGTATCGAACCTGAAAATAATATCCATATCATTTTAAAGGCTTTCGGCACTACAGAACTCAATTTGGTTGTTGTTGGCAATTGGAACAATAGTGACTATGGAAAAGAGCTAAAGAAAGAGTATAGCGTATTCAAAAACCTATATTTGCTGGACCCGATATATGACCCAAATAAACTGAACGAACTACGGGGAAATTGCTTTGTATACATTCATGGCCATAGTGCCGGAGGCACAAACCCCTCTTTGGTAGAAGCAATGTATCTAGGCCTTCCGATAGTGGCGTTCGATGTCAATTATAATCGGTACACTACAAAAGATGAAGCACTTTATTTCAAGACCGATGTCGACTTGCTAAGGCTATTGGATAGCGAAATAAGGGATACCAATCGATTAAACAGTATCGCATCACAAATGAAGATTATTGCCGAAGCGAACTATAACTGGAAAATAATTTGCAATTCGTACGAAAGCTTGTTCCGTAATTAGCGATTTTGACTAACCATTTGGGTTTAATTCTAGTTTTGCCGACCTGTAGTTTTATCAATATTTCAGGACAAAATCTTATTAGTTGTTCGAAGTTTCCCTACTTTTATGAACTAAATAATCATTTTGTTTTTTTTAGAAACTGCAATATCGATTTTCATCGGGGCTTTTGTGTTGACGTATTTGACGATACCTAAGATTATTAGTGTGGTCGAATTCAAAAGGTTGATGGACGATCCCAATAAGCGAAGTTCACACAAATCAAGAACTCCAACCTTGGGAGGCGTGGCTTTTTTCTATACCCTAATTTTCGCACTTTTCTTTATTAGGGGCAGGGATATTTTTGATGAGGGCTTCTATATTATTCCAGGCCTTACAATACTTTTTATAGTCGGTCTAAAAGACGATTTGGTCGTGATATCCCCAGGGGCCAAATTAATTGCGCAGTTGTTCGCGGTGATTTTTATTTTGGCTAATCCGAGCTTTACGATACATTCACTTAATGGATTTTTGAACATTAATGAAATTCCTTACTACCTCTACCTGATTATTGGTGGCTTTATGATGTTGACCATTATAAACTCTTATAATCTAATCGATGGTATCGACGGGTTAGCCTCCGTTGTTGGCATCGTGATTTTGGTCATCTACACAACGATTTTTTATTTGACAGAAGAATATTTTTTTGCATTGCTGAGTATTACTTTGAATGCTAGCTTAATGGCATTTTTAGGATTCAACCTATCGTCAGACAAGAAAATATTCATGGGCGATACGGGTTCTTTGATAGTAGGGTTTATTATCAGTATTCTGACGCTTAAGTTTTTGGCACTTCGCCCAACGGCATATACAGAGCTTCCATTTTTATTGGAGAACGCTCCGCTGATTGCCATAAGTATCCTCATTGTACCGTTATTCGATACGGCTCGGGTATTTGCTATTCGAATCGCCAATAAAAAGGGGCCCTTTTCGCCTGACCGAAATCATACGCACCATGTATTGATAGACTACTGGGGGCTTACCCATAAGCAGGCTAGCTTTATCATCGGATGCTTTAACCTTCTTTTTGTAATGCTCTTCATTGTCTTGGGCAGTACGGCAAAGAATCTAGGCATGGTGATCATGTTGGTGTCCGTCGTAATTATTTTGGGCTATATTTTTTTTAAATACAATTACAATTTTGCCACCTTGAAGCAAAAAATTCTTCTAAAGAGAAGGGTCGACAAACTAAAGTCACGTGTAGAGGATTCCAATATAAAAAGGAAAAAGAAATCGAAGAAAAGAATCGACGATGTAAATCAAGAAGATATCGTAAATCGAGCCAACGGACATTCCGTATCGGAAACAATCGAAGGAGAGGATGAAAATCTTAATCGAAAAAACCCTTAGAATCGTATACGATATTTCGTAAGACTCTAGTATAATTTTGATTAGGTTCACTTCTTCTGATTAAGACCTTTCTTTTTAATGAAATACAAGCTTTAGTTTTCTACTATTTTCCAAAGTTATATTGGCCAAGAATACCATTAAATTGCTCTGCGAAATGTATTTTTGCCCAAACCTTCAAACATGAACATTCTAATTGTAGGCGGAGGCGGCCGAGAACATACGCTAGCCTGGAAGCTTCATCAAAGTCCAAAATTAAAATATCTTTTCGTCGCTCCCGGAAATGCGGGAACAGCATTGATAGCAAAAAATATACCGATAGGTGTAAACGATTTTGATGCTATCAAGAAAGTAGTGCTCGAGCAGCATATCGATATGGTCGTTGTGGGCCCCGAAGACCCCCTGGTCAATGGAATACATGATTTTTTTCTAACGGACAGGGAGATTAACCACATTCCTGTAATTGGACCACAAAAAGCGGCCGCAGAATTGGAGGGGAGTAAAGAGTTCGCAAAAAAGTTCATGATGCGACATAGTATACCCACTGCTGCATATCAAAGTTTCACGGCTGATACGCTACAAGATGGCTTTGTTTTTTTAGAAACCTTAAAATCACCATATGTATTGAAAGCTGACGGCTTGGCTGCAGGTAAAGGCGTGGTAATCTTAGAAGATATTGAGGAAGCCAAGCAAGAACTAAAAACGATGTTGGTCGATGCCAAATTCGGTTCCGCCAGTTCTACGGTCGTTATAGAAGAATTTCTATCGGGTATTGAATTAAGCATTTTTGTATTGACTGACGGTAAAGGGTATAAGGTGTTACCTACGGCCAAAGACTATAAACGTATCGGAGAAGGCGACACCGGTCTCAATACGGGCGGAATGGGAGCTATATCCCCTGCCCCCTTTGCTGACGCCGAATTTATGGACAAGATACACCAGCTAATCGTTAAACCAACCGTAGAAGGTCTTAAAAAGGATAATTTGCCTTATAAAGGATTCGTTTTCATTGGGCTTATAAAAGTAGGAGATGAACCCAAGGTTATCGAATACAACGTACGATTAGGCGATCCCGAGACAGAAGTGGTTATACCTAGGATAAAAAATGATCTGGCTGAAGTTTTTCAGGCCGTGGCGAACGAAAGCTTGGATGATATCGAACTTGAAATCGACGATAGAACTGCTGCAACGGTAATGTTGGTTTCCGGTGGATATCCCGAAGCGTATGAAAAAGGCAAGGAGATGAATGGTTTCGACACTATTGAAAATTCATTGGTCTTTCATGCCGGCACGCAGTTAAAAGAAAATAAAGTAGTGACCAATGGTGGTAGAGTAATGGCCATTACTTCTTTCGGTGCTGATTCTAATGAGGCCTTAAAAACATCTTACAAAAACATTGAAAAAGTTCATTTTGAAGGTATGAACTACCGAAAAGATATCGGGTTTGATCTTTGAACTAAGTCTAAGCCACGAGATACAGGCGTCGGTAGTTTGAGCGCAGTCGAAACTACAAATACGAATGCGAAGTAATCGATTTATCCTCTTCACCGTTATCGTTGTATTGCTTTAGTTGAAGCATCCAGTAGATAAATCCGGCGAAACCGATTATGGCTAAGATCCAGTTAAAAAAATTGGCTCCCCACCAGTTTTCCATATAACGTAATTGGTCCAACGGCCAAAAAAGTACATTTACGAACAAATCTTCTATTCCTCTAAAAAATGAAGTCATCTTATTACCTATATTTACTTGCAAAAGTATATAAAAGTCAAGAAACTATCTAAATTTTCATGATTGGAATTTAGATATGTTATTTTTGATGTAGTACGAAGCAAAATTTGAAATGATAGCTAGGGTATCCTTTCAAATTTTAGCGAAGTAATGCTGAAAAAGAAGTAGATAAAAGCAATTGATGAATTTTTAGATAGTTTCTAATATGATTTCAGTCATTTTTGGCAAAACAAAGCCAATAAACTACATCATTATACTTTCGTTCTTGTTTGTTTTTTACTGGCTCGTACATTTCTTTCTCTTCGATAAGATTTATTCACCCGAACAATTGCTGGGCCAGACACTGATTCTAGGCGTGTTGTTATTCAGCATCTTTGTGGTCAACTTTATTGTGAAACGGAATAAGGTAACCGGCACCAACTCGTTCTCGATACTTTTTTATGCGCTGTTGGCCGTAGTTTTCCCCGAAACCCTTGCGGATTCCGATGCTATTTTTTGTAGTTTCTTTCTTTTGTTGGCAACGAGAAGATTGATCAGCATTCGGTCGTTGAAAAATATCAAGTTCAAGATTTTTGATGCTAGTGTATGGATTTTGGTATCGAGTCTCTTCTACGACTGGGCATTGTTGTTTATGTTGTTGGTCTTTGCGGCAATTTATTTCTATGAACCTAAGAACATTAGAAATTGGATGGTGCCTTTTGCAGGGTTATTTACAGTTTTTATGATAACCGAATGTGTACTGATACTAGTGGATCAAGAAGAATTTCTGACCGAGCACTACCAGCTTGACATATCGTTTAACGTGGCTTACTTTTCTTATTGGGGTCACAGCACCAAGCTTATCTGTTTTGCTTTAGGTACTTTTTTGGCTGGACTTTTGGCATTCTTCAAATTGGGAAAAACTGGTTTGGGCAAGGTAGTTACCATGCGCCTGATAGCACTGTCTTTCATTATCGGTTTGATATTGAACGTATTGAAACTCTCTGACAATGTTTATCCGATTATGGTCACTTTTTTTCCGTCGGTAGTTTTTATGACTAAGTACATAGAGTCGATTAGACGACCGAACATCAAAGAGATTATGCTAATATCAAGCGTGATAATTCCGTTTTTGGTGTTTTTGACCAGCATTGCCATAAAATAATAATCAATAACTTTGCTTCAAAACGTATAAAGATGTTCAGCAAGTTCGCCTATACCATTTTTGAAGAAAGTATTCAAGAATACCATGTAAAAGACGATGTCTATCAATCCTTTGTTAATCCATACGCTAAAGACGATATCGCCAGTCTGCTTTATAGGAAGAACTGGATAGATACGGTGCAATGGCATTATGAAGACATCATACGCGACCCTGCTATAAATCCGGAAGCGGCTTTGGTTCTCAAACGGAAAATCGACGCGAGTAACCAAGACCGTACAGATTTAGTAGAGTATATTGACAGCTACTTCTTAAAAAAACACCAATCGGTAGAAGTTAAGGAAGAGGCTACTATAAATACCGAGAGTCCGGCTTGGGCCATCGACCGTCTTTCTATTTTGGCGCTGAAAATCTACCATATGCAAGAGGAAGTAGCTCGGAAAGATGCTTCCGTTGAGCACATTGAAAAGTGTAACCAAAAATTGAATGTGCTACTCGAACAGCGAAAAGACCTTTCGACCGCCATTGACCAATTGCTGGCAGACATCGATGCCGGAAACAAGTACATGAAGGTCTATAAACAGATGAAGATGTACAATGACGATGAATTAAACCCCGTATTACGTGGCACCAAGTAATATCTCTCCCAGTCTCGGGGCGGGGGGAGTGGACTTCCACATATTGGTCATCAGGCTTTCTGCAATGGGCGATGTGGCCATGACCGTGCCGGTTCTTTCTGCATTCTCTGACCAATACCCTGATGTGAAAATTACAGTGCTTACCCGAGCTTTTTTTAGACCAATGTTTTCACAACTTTCGAATGTGACGGTATATGAGGCAGATGTAAAAGGAAGGCATAAAGGCGTTTTCGGACTGTGGAAACTTTACAAGGAGTTAGCTACCCTAAACATTGATGCAGTAGCCGACCTGCATAATGTACTTCGTAGTAAAGTGCTCAAACGCTTTTTTCGATTTGGGCGTATTCCTGTCGTTCAAATCGATAAGGGCAGAGCTGAAAAAAAAGCGCTGACGTCTTCCAGTAATAAAGTATTCAAACCGTTGAAGACGACCCATGAACGTTATGCCGATGTTTTTGCAGCATTAGGGTTCCCTCTGGACCTTTCAAAGGCAAGGCCATTACCCAAAGAAAAATGCTCGAAAAAAACGATAGACTTAATAGGTCCCGACGTTAAGAAGTGGCTGGGCATTGCTCCGTTTGCCGCTTTTGAGGGTAAAATGTATCCGCTAACACTAATGGAAGACGTAATTGAAACACTTGACTGTTCTAACGGCTATAAAATACTACTGTTCGGAGGAGGTGATGCGGAGAAATACAAACTTGAAGAATTTGAAACTAAGTTCAAAAACTGCATATGCGCTGTGGGAAAACTATCCTTTGCAGAAGAACTTGCCATAATTTCCAATCTTGATGGCATGCTTTCGATGGACAGTGGTAACGGCCATTTGGCCGCTATGTACGGAATTCCTGTAATTACACTTTGGGGGGTTACGCATCCGTATGCAGGTTTTTATCCGTTTGGTCAAGATGCTTCAAATTCCCTATTTGCGGAACGCGAAAAATTTCCGCTAATCCCGACATCGATATATGGCAACAAAATACCCGACGGTTATGAAAGGGTCATGGAAACGATTTTACCGGAAGAGGTGGTCGCCAAGATTGAGAGTGCATTGAAACGTTAAGGGTTCCTCCTTCTATACACTAGCGGTTCTCGGCTCCATTGATTTGAAATACTGTCGTAACTGAGACATAAACCGATACTTTTTCGCACTTGGCGTAATTCCTACCATCAAGGTACGCACCCCGATGTAAGAACTCATCAAATATACCGCAACACCTTCGCTGTCAACATGCCTGTCGATGTGCCCATTGAATTTTCCGCGCTGTATTGCAGATACTAGATTCACCTCCCATATTCTAAGAAGGTCGTTGAGATGTTTCATAATCTTTTCGTTCTTTCCGTTGAACTCATTGATAAAATTACTCAGTACAAACCCAAAGTCAAATTCATTGTGCACAGCTGTTTCTAGAGCATTTTCAAAACACTGGGTAATCTGTTCTATGGTATTTTCATGGCTTTCGATAGGTTCGATAAGCATACTATACATTTTGCGTACCAAAAGGTTTTCTATGATTTGTATAAAGAAATCTTCTTTAGATTCGAAGTGATAGTAAAAGGCACCTTTCGAAAGTGAAAGCTCTTTAAGAATATCGTCTACACTAGTAGTATAGTAACCGTTTTTGTAAAACAAATCCAAACCGGTGATTTGCATGCGTTGCATGGTGGCCATGCGTTTTAGGCTTTTTTCCATAAGAGATAGGCTTTAGTTGAAACCGACCAACAGGTCGAATAGCCATAACTTTAAAAAGATGGATTTGGTATGTGGCCTAGGTTATTTTGGATGAAAGCTCCGTTGAAATCCCTGAAATCCCTGAAAAAATATCGAATTTTCTTTTTTGAAGACTCTTTAGTCGGTTTCTGTCCTTATTCTATGAGTAGAACTTTGTCGCAATGTATAAAAAAGCCAAAACCATAGCTCAAGTTTTAGCTTTTCAGAAGTGAAATATATAGCATAATTACAATTTTAGGCCACCGTCCCTTGACAACTACTTCCCGCCCCTGCAGTACAACCATAACAGTGTTGTGATATAATGATGTTTCTGTCGTTCAGAAGATCTTCATTGTAATCTTTGATGTGTTTTACCTTGCTCGCTACCTTGAGGTCCAGCATCTGGTTAAAATCGCAGTCGTACAACCAACCGTCCCAACTGATGGAAATCGTATTGGTACACATCACGTTCTCAACGGCTGCGGGATTATAGGCCTCTACTAATGAGTACATATAGTCCTCATAGTTTTCGGAAGCGATCAGATAATCTAAAAACCGCGCTATGGGAAGGTTTGTAATAGCGAATAGATTATGAAACTGAATATCGAAATCTTCATCGAGTGCTTTTTTAAAGTCCCGTTCCATGGCCATTTGGTCACCGGGCAGGTATGCTCCCGAAGGGTTATATACAAGATCCAATCTAAGGCTACTGTCGGGCAAACCATAGCCGACCGCGTTCAATTCCTGTAAGGCTTTGATCGATTTATCGAAAACCCCATCACCACGCTGTTTGTCCGTTTTGCCGCGGGTATAGTGGGGCATTGAGGAAATCACATGTACGTTGTGCTTCTTAAAAAACTCCGGTAAATCATAATATTTCTTGTTTGCGCGGATGATGGTCAGATTCGACCTCACGATAAAATCTTTGATACCAGCCTTGGCCGCCTCTTCAACAAACCATCTAAAATCAGGATTCATTTCGGGTGCGCCACCAGTTAAGTCTAGCGTATGTGCTTCAGTATTCTTGATGACCTCCAAACATTGGCGCATGGTATCTCGGGTCATAATCTCTTTCCGATCAGGACCTGCATCGACGTGACAATGTTCGCATACCTGATTGCACATATAGCCCACATTGATCTGAAGAATTTCCAACTTCTTGGGCCGTAAGGGAAAATGTCCGATATCGGCAATCTTGTCTTTAAAGTAAGGTAAATCGCCATCAGCGAAGATACTTCCGTTCAGTATTTCGAGCTGCTTATTTGAAACTGCAAGTTCGTTTCCTTTTGCTTTTAATGATTTTGTAGCCATTCTTCTCAGTATTCAGTATTCAGTGTTCAGTATTCAGTATTCAATAGGTAGTATTCAATAGGTAGTAATAGCAAATATAATTGCTGCCACTGCTTACTGTAAACCGTCTACTATTTACACACTTTGTATTAATAATTTATTTTCAGTATTCACGTTAACAATTTACTGCCCACTACATAGAGAGCTTATTATACTTGTTCATCATCTGTACTCCATGCACTAGGGTTGCACCACTTTCAATCGCCGCCCCGACATGCACGGCTTCCATCATTTCTTCTTTGGTAATACCTTTTTGAAGTCCGTCTTTGGTGTAAGAATCGATACAGTAAGGGCATTTTACCACATGGGATACCGCCAAAGCGATTAAAGATTTCTCTCGAGCACTTAGTGCGCCTTCCTCGAAAACCTTACCGTAGTATTCGAAGAATTTGTTGCCGAGCTCTTCGCTCCATTCTGTAATCTTTCCAAATTTCCGTAAGTCCGACGGGTCGTAATAACTGTCTGCCATGTCTATGATTTTAGATGAATTTTTTCTGAGTGTTCAAAATTATAAGGAATTCCTTGAAGCCTTTTTTCAGCTTCAGGCAAGATTTCCATATTGTCCCAAAGCCCTGATAGCAAAGTTTCAGCATATTCAAGAGGCAAATGGTTCTCGCGCATAAGTTGGTATGTGGTCTGATAATCGTATTCGAGATAGCGATGCGTGTACTGTATTTTCCCGTTCATTTCCTGCAATACTAGATACCACACTCTTGGTGTACCGTCATTGGCTGGCATGCCAATAACTCCTGGGTTTAACCATAATCTATCATCGATTTCTTGGTGGAAAGGTAGTCCACAATGACCGGTGGTGATGATATCACTTCCTGTTTGCTCGAAGCCTTCCTTTTTTATGGATGTTGGACTCGACGCAAAGATAAACTCCGAAATATGATCGGACGAACCGTGAACGACCATTACACTTTTACCTACATATTCAAATGCGATTTGGTTTGGCAATTCGCCCATCCAATCGAGAGCGGTTTTCGACAGCCTGCTTTTTGCATAAGGGTACCAGGTTTTTGAGAATCCGTCGCAACGACTACCGACCGTAAAATCACAGCCACAGTCTTCGGCACCCTCGTACAATTGTTGCTCCACATTGCCCTGAATGCTTCTAGCTCCCCAATTTTGGAACAATTGTACTGTTTCTTCCGGTTGTGCACAATAGCCAACGATATCGCCTGTACAAACACAATTTTCAGGAGCAATATCTTCTTCTACAGCGATGGAAATTAATTTTTCCAACGCTTGAAGGTTGCTATATACGCCTCCGAAGAGCAGTACTTTGCCGTGAACCTTTCCGATATGCACTATTTTCTTATCCATTTCGGTGTAAAATAAAGGAGAATGCAACATAGAATCCCCCAAAAATTGACCCATAATAAATCGGCATACTTACCCGCTGTAAATATCAATTGGTCGGGAAACCAACCAAAAACCAACAAAAATCCGAATAAAATGCCGCAAAAGACACTTAAGTAGAAACTGATTTTTGGCGTCTCAATCTTCCAAAAAACAAAAATTGGGGTCAGACCGATGACCATAGTGCCACTTATTGTTGTTGCCGATAAAATTTCTGCATCCAAGAAAACGGGAATCGTTCCTAAAACAGCAATTAAAACCATGGCCCATCTTCCAAATTTCAAGGTATTGCCCATGTTGAGGTCAACGGACAACAGCTTTGAAAAAGAGGAAAAAGTGGAATCTAGCGTCGATGCCGCAGAGGTAATCATGATAAAATTGATGACCAAAAGTATTGTTACGCCAAAAGCTTTTCCGACCGCTACGGCCGCTTGGCCTGCCATACCTTGACTTTGGGCGAAGACACCAATAATGCTGAACAGAATAATGCAAATGGCACCAACAAGACCAGCCCAAAGGAAGCTTTTTAGTGTTGTTTTTGGCGGACTGATAAATCCCCTATCGGTCAATACAGGGTCATGAAAGGGATAACTAAGTGATTGCAACAGCGCGACAAACAAAAGATTTATGCCGAGCTCAAAAGACCAAGTGCCCGATTTTAATACGCTTTCCATGGTGAAGGATGCATCGGCATTAAATATATTCGAAAGAATAACGAACAATAAGATGGAGAACAGCCCCATTTGTATGATGTCTGTAAATATAGAACTACTCAATCCGCCCTTAAGCGCATACGCTAAAGTCAATACCATAAAGACCAATATCGAGCAGTAATAGGGCGCAGTGCCCATATCGCCAAAATAGGTGCCGATGACCATGGTATTGCTCCATACCTCGTTAAATAGACGAAATGCAATTAATATAGAAAACACAGCAACAGCGCCTTTACCGAACCTGGAGGCCAGAAAATGATGAATGCTTGTAAATTTGCCCTGTGTACGCATTTGATAAATAATAATCCCTGCCACTACAAAAGACAGATAGTACCCCGCATAAGCGACCCCACCGACAATACCATAATCCAAGCCGAGATTCGCGGCATTGGTAATGCTCTTGGCGAATATCCATGAAATGACGAGACTGCCCATCAGCATAAAGGTATTCGGAGCCTTCTTGCGATACTCCGCCTTAAAAAATTGATTGGTATTTTTTGCCAAAGGAGATATCAGGAACAGTATCAGACTTGATACCAGTATTAATCCCCATTGCCAAATTTTTACATCGGTCATATTTTCGGTAATCAGTTTTCAGTAAATAGTATTCAGTCGCGCAATAAAACTGCCAACTGTTGCTGCCTACTTAATTGTCCCACCACACTTTTACATTAATACTATTCCCATCTGTTTTTGATGATGCATCAGCATAATTCGCGCTGTTCAGCGCTTCTTCCTCAGCCGGGTAGGGCATACGTACGGGAATCAAATCCTTATTCAAACTTGCCGAAATCGTTTTGAGTACGGGAAACCCCGTTCTTCGGTATTCAACCCAACCTTCAAAACCGTTGATGATATTCGCGATCCATTTTTGGGTGATGATGTTCTCCAAAGGGTCACCGGCATCAAAGAAAGCTCCCGCTGTTAAATAGTCATTGGGCATATCGGTCTGCCAATACGCGAAGGCTTGAGCCACGCCGGTTTCATATAACTCTTTTGCACTGGCGGTAATAAAACCAAGCTCTGCCGCCTCCGCCAATAAAAAGTAGGTCTCCCAACTGGTCATAAAATTGGCGTCTAGACGACCCGTGTTTTCACGGAATATCTTTCCTGCCAACGAATAATCGGCCAGGGCAATCGAAGTCTGTGAGGCATCGATACCGTTTAGCAGTCCATTGAACTCCCCTGAGTCACTATTACCAAAGGGCCGGAACAAGATTGCGGTCCGCGGGTCGTTCAAATCGGTCAAAATTTCTTCCATGGTTTCCGAAAGCACGAAATTGTTAAAGTCCCCGATACGTAATCGCGCCAACCGGAAGTTGTTCGGTTCCCCATCGGTAAAATCGAAGCCTGCATTTTCTATATTCTCGTCAATAAAGTTCGCGGTGTCAAAAAGTGCCTGTACCTCGGCCGAAACATCTTGTTTTGCTGAAATCCGCATCAGGTATTTGATTTTTAGGGAATTCGCAAAGCGTACCCAACCTTCTAAATCACCCTGAAAAAGAATATCACCCTCTAACGGAATCGTGCCCGAATAGTTATTAATGGCCGCTATGCCCTTATCCAGATTATCCAGAATACCACCTTCGCCCAAATAGATGTCTTCTTGCGCATCGTAGGTCGGTGTAACCGTCACTTCTTTTCCCTTAAAAGCTTCTGTGTAGGGCACATCTCCGAATAAATCGGTCAACGCCGCTGCCATATAGGCTTTCATAATCCGTGCAGGGCCTTCGTAAACGGTATAGGTTTCATTCGTCAAAGACTGGTTTAGAATATTCTCGTTATCGCGTAAATTCTGATAGAAAATCGGCCAGGGATTACCGCCTAACTGCGGGGATTTTAGGTTGTGGCGATCGAAGAGATTAAAGTCCAATGCGGTGGTATACTGCCCTAAAAGATTACCAGCGGTAAAACCTTCGTAAGACATCTGCTCGCCATAATCGTAAATGACTTGCCTTAACAGGAGACTTGGTTGTACGGAAACCGGTGCGTTAGGGTTGGTATTGATTTCCTCGAAATCTTTGGTGCAGGAAGAAACAAATAGCATAACAAGAGAAACTGTAACTAATGAGAACACCATCCTCGGTCCCTTCTTTATAAGACGGAAGGTCTTGCGCAACAGTTTTCCTTCTAAAAAGAGCATATTAAGGGGTGTGCCTTTAAAGGACAACAAGCTTCCTAATCTTTCTAGAATTGTATTCAAATAATTATATAAATAGTCAATCTCCATCCTATTAAAAGTTAAATCCTGCCTTAAATCCGATACTACGTGTAGTCGCGTACGACATATCCTCAACACCTCCTATAAAACCTTGGCCTTGTACAGCCAATTGTTCAGGGTCAAAATGTGGGTTTTCGGTAAAAGCGAACAGGTTTCTACCGATTACTGACAGCCGCAGCGTAGCATCTTGATTGAAAAGGCTCAGTTCATCGAACGTGTATCCAACCGAGAATTGCCTAAGTTTTAAAAAGGAAGCATCGTACGTATTGTTCTCCTCGTGATTGCGGTCGTAGAATTGGCGGTAATAGCTTTCTGGGGTTACGGCAACGGTATTGGCTTCATATACAGGACTTTCCTCGGTGCCAATATTAACGACTCCTTCAGCTATGATACCTTCTTCAGGTCGAAATGCCGTTTCGGCCAATTGTCCGCCGACATTTCCCAAAGCTCGAGTTCGCGAAACTAGAATTCCACCTTGGCGCCAATCGAACAGAAAGCCCAAATCCCACTGCCTATAATTGAATTGGTTATTGAAACCCAACATAAAATTGGGATTGTAGTTGCCCAGTTTTTGCAGATTGTTATCGGGAATATAACGGCCTTCATCTGTCAAGATAAAATCACCGTTTTCATTCTTCAAATAGCCCGTGCCATATAAATCTCCGATACGCCCGCCTTCTTCGACCTGCAAAAATACCACTTGGTTTTGGCTGTCATAGATACGGGAATAAGCAAGCGTTAATCGCCCTTCTTCCTGAGGTAGATTTTCTACGATTGCTCGGTTCGTGCTAAAGTTTAAGGTACTGTTCCATCTAAAATCCACAGTGTTTATAGGGACAATGCCTGCAATAATTTCAAGACCCTTCGAACGGACTTTACCCCCGTTCACCACTTGCTGCGTAAAGCCTGAAGAAATACCGATGGGCAACGAAATGATCTGGTCTTCCGTGAGGGCATTGTAATAGGAAATATCGAAGTTCAATCGGTCTCTAAAAAAGCGAATGTCTGCACCGACCTCGAAAGATGAGGTACGCTCTGGTTTTAGATTGGGATTGGCAATCGTGTTCTGATCGCTAAAAGTGGGCTGTCCGTTAAAAGGTGTTTGTGCTACAAATGCACCTGTGGTCTGATATGGGTTCGTATCATTACCCACTTGTGCCCAACTGGCCCGTAGTTTGGCAAAAGATATGGCCTGGGGCATGTCGATAAGTTCCGATATGACGAAGCTATTGGAGACAGATGGATAGAAAAAAGACGTATTGTCCACTGAAAAGGTCGTCGCCAAGGCACTCGACCAATCGTTCCTTCCCGTAACATCCAAGAAAAGAAAATCTTTGTATCCAAATTTTGCGATACCATAGAAACTGTTGATACGTTTGTTCGATTCGAATTCGAAAACTTCAATCGGTGAAGCGGCGTTCGATAATCTAAAAATTCCCGGTTGAGCGAGGCTTGTGGTCTGAGACTGACCTGTAAAGGCTTTTTGGTCCATTCGGTTACCGCCCACAGAAATATCTACCGTTAAATCATTGAAATTGCCCCTATAGTTCAAAAGGAAATCGGTATTGATTTCCCGAAAAAACACATCGTGCTCGGCATAACCCCCATTGTTAAAACGGTTCGAGCTAAAAGCCCTGCGCAATTGGCGGGTTTCGTTAGAATAGTCCATTCCGCTACGAATTGTTGCTGTTAGCTTATCGGTGATGTCGTAGGTTGCTGAAATATTTCCAAAAACCCGGTCGCGATTGAACGAATTGCGGTTTTCGAAGAGGATAAAATAGGGGTTGTCAAAAAATGTGTAATTAAAAGAGTACTGTTGTGTGCCTTCAAGCCCGGGTTGCCAATAGTTTTTAAGATTATTGATATTTAAGGAACGTGGACCCCAAGCAACCAAGGAATAGTTGACGTTTTCTGAGCCATAGCCGTTCGAAGGTCTATTGTCGCTCTGCGAATTGATGTAGCTGATCGAGGAATTGATACGCAGTTTTTCCGTAGGCTGAAAACCTAAACGGGCACTTACGGTCTGACGGTCTAAGTTCACTCCGGGAATGATTGACTCACTCCGCAAATCGGTAAAGGAAAGCCGAAAATTCCCTTTATCGAAAGCCGAAGAAATTGCCAGATTGTTAATAAAAGTCGTTCCCGATTCATAAAAGTTCTTCAAATTATCGGGATTGGAATTAAAAGGCGTCGGTTGAATCGGTAATCCGCTATACAAAGAGGTATCACCTCCACGAACTATTGAGCCGTCGGCCAAAGTAACCGGACTATCGAACTGTGGCACAAGGGTTCCTATATCCAACCGTGGCCCCCAACTGTAGGTGATGTTGTCGTTAGTGCCACCGCCGAGTCCGTCGACAAAAGCGAATTCGCCTGAGTTCCCCTGACCATATTCGTTTTGAAAATCGGGAAGCCGAAAAGCCGAATCCAAGAAAAAGCTGGTATTATAGCTAATACCTAGACCTTTTGAGCCACTCCCATTTTTGGTCTCGATGACGATAACGCCGTTCGAGGCGCGTGTACCATAGAGGGCCGCAGCACTTGGCCCTTTGAGTACGGATACAGCTGCGATGTCATCAGGGTTAACTTCCATAGCACCATTGCCGAAGTCTATTTCTTGAAAACCGGCCGCTGCTTCGCTCGTAAAATTGAAGACGGAATTGTTATTGATAGGAATGCCATCGACCACAAAAAGCGGATTGTTGTTAGAGAACGATGCTTCGCCCCGAATGGTAATCTTTGAGGAAGACCCCACTCCGGTAGCTCCTTGAGTGATGCTTACCCCGGCTAATTTCCCCGAAAGGTTATCCAAAAAATTGACCGATTTAACTTCGGTAACAGCTTCAGAATCTAAGCTTTGAACTACATAGCCGAGTTCTTTGGTTTCTCGTTTTAGGCCGAAAGCGGTGAGAACCACTTCGTCGAGTGCCTGTGCGCTCTCTTGTAATATGACCCCGATGGTACGTCTATTTGCAATCGGAACTTGTTGTTTTCTAAAACCTAATGCGGAAAACTCAAGTTCGCCTGTAGTGGTATCCACTTCAATGGAATATTCGCCGGCCTCGTTGGTAACAGTCCCTTTTTTAGTGCCCACCCAAACCACATTTACATAAGGTATGGGTTCGCCGTTTGTATCGGTAATAGTACCGCGAATATAAATTTGTGCGGAGCACCACATTGACATACAAAGTGTCATTGTTAAAAACACGTACTTCATCTACGGTTAAAAATCTGAATAGTTAGGGAACCGATGTGAAAAAGAAGTCACATCATTTTTGAAACCTAGGACCGTAGCACTACGGGAGAACCTTTGTTATAAAAGGCTTTTGGCAGCTGATTTTCAAAAAACAGGAATAGGAAACGAAAACCCTGGGAGGCTCTTGCCAAAAGCGACCTGATAATCTTGAAAAGCTTTTCAGGGATATTATTAAAACGGTCAATAAATAGCTTGAGGTCATTAAGGTTATCTATATCGAACAGCGTCTGCAATCGGATTGCTTGCTTGCTTTCGACGCCCAATAAAGCGGAAACTTCTTTAAACAATGAAGCCGTTTGCCAAGATAGTTTTTCGAATTCGGAAGCGTTGAATTGCGATTTATGTAATCCCATTAAATAAAATCCGCCATCTGCCGATGGGCCCAGGACCGTCTTGCCTTGCACTAATTGCTTGGCAGTCTCAATAATGTGCGGTGCTTGTAAATGTGGAGTATCATTACCGATAGTAATAACGCGTTCGTAGCCTTTGTCAAAAACAGATTGGATGGCATTGGTGAATCGTTCACCGAAGCTACCTCCATTTTGTTGCCTTTCCGTTACATGAAAATAGGGAAACTGCGTTTTTTTGACCGTAGCAAGGGTTCTGTTGGTAAAGGAATCAAACAACCGACCACTTTTAGGAATGTGCTTATTGTTCAATTCTTCGGCCGAAGAATTGGCGAATACCAAAATGGCAACTTCTTTTTGTGGGGTCAAACGCATCTTAGCGATAATTCTTACAAACGTACAATAAAAATATATTTCACATTTGGTCGCTAGTTTTTGAACAACTTACTTTAAAAGACTGTTAAAAGCATTTTTCATATTTGGCTTAAAAAGGGCATAATGTTGTAAGTAAAGTGCCGAGAACAAGTATTTAGGTACTTTTGATATTGAATTGGTAAGTAACGTTGCCCAATCAGTAAGTCATTATGAAAGAACTGCAATCTAAATCAATAGGTCTCGTGCTTTCAGGTGGCGGTGTTCGCGGTATGGCCCATATTGGGATGATCCGTGCGATGAACGAATTTGGTATTTCTGCGAAAGTAGTCAGTGGCAGTAGTGTTGGTGCCTTGGTCGGCGCTCTTTATGCAAATGGTAATTCTGTAGAAGACATGCTTTCGTTCTTTAAAGAGACGCCTTTGTTCAAGTATAATTTCATAACCATTTTAAAGCCCGGATTTCTTGATACCGATAGGTATTTTGATATTTTCAAGGGCTATTTCCCTGAGGATAGTTTTGATGCTCTGGAGCGTAAATTGCATGTAGTGGCGACCAATTTACAGCAAGGCGAGCAAACCTATTTCTCAAAAGGCCCGCTGATACGTACTTTGCTGGCATCGGCCGCGTTACCGCCAGTTTTTAGCCCGGTGAACTTAAACGGACAGATGTACGCCGATGGGGGTATTATGAATAACTTTCCGTTAGAACCTGTACTTGGTGAGGTCGACTTTATTATTGGAAGTAATGTTTCTGTTGTCGGTCAACTTAACAAAAATGCTTTGAAAAACTCACTTCAGATTACCGGTCGAGTTACAGGCCTTATGATTTACGCCATCAACCGTAGTAAATTAGATGCCTGCAATTTGTTGTTAGAGTTTAAGGAACTTGAAAAAATCGGCGTATTGGATAGAAAGGGTATCGAAAAGGCCTATCAAATCGGATATGAGCATACCGTCAGAAAATTAGAGGAGCTGGGCGTTAATAGCTGAAATGGTACTTTCTCAAAAATAACCGACACTATAATTTAAAATATTTAGCTGTCTACTGCCCCTGCCTACTGAAAACTACTTTTCAAACATCATCGTAATCTACCTTCAAAATAGGGGTCAACGGATGCGCCTGACAGGTCAAAATAAAACCATCTGCGATTTCGCCATCAGTCAAGATCTGGTTTTTGACCATTTCAGCCTTGCCTTCCACCACACGGGCGATACAGCTACTGCAAACACCGCCTTGGCACGAGTACGGGGCATCGATATTTTCCTTGAGAACGGCATCTAAGACAAGTTCTTTTTTGGCCATGGTCAGGTTGAACTCTTCATCATCAAGAGTAATGGTTAGTTGCGTCCGTCCTTCTGCAGTGACAGGAATTTCGTCCAATATTTCGGTTGAAGTGAACAGTTCAAAATGTATTTTCTCTTTTGGAATATCGTTATCCTGTAAGGTGTCGGAAACCAAATTGATCATAGCCTCAGGACCGCACAAGTAGTAGGCGTCAAAATCGGTGTCCTTGTGTTTGTTTTTTAGCGCATAGTTTATCGTTGAGGTATCGATGCGGCCAAAAAGGGAATTATCTTCTTGGGTCTGACTGGTAATAAAATAGGTAAAGAAACGGCCGGAATAATCTAATTCTAACTTGACCAAATCGGTATAGAACATCGTCTCTTTGTACGATTTGTTGCCGTACACAAGCACAAACTTGCTTTTCGGATGACTTTCTAGAACTGCTTTGGCAATACTCAATATAGGTGTAATACCACTACCCGCGGCGAAAGCCGCTATATTTTTAGGACTTCCGGAAGATGAAAACGTAAAACGGCCTTCCGGTGGCATTACCTCAAGAATATCTCCGGCAGTCAGTTTTGTATGTGCGTAATCTGAAAACCCACCTTTATCTACTTTTTTCACACCTATGCTAAAAGAATCGCTTTTCGGCGATGAACAGATAGAGTAGGCCCTTCGCAATTCTTTCCCCTTAATTTCCTTTTTAATGGTAATATATTGCCCGGGAACAAAATCGAAGGTCTGTATCAGGTCTTTGGGTACGTTGAACGTAATCGCCACCGAACTGGGCGTAAGGGGCTTGATATGTTTAACCGTGAGGGGATGAAAATTAGCCATAAAATCTAGTTTTGGTTTAATGGACTGCAAAATTAAGCATTGGAAGCACCATATAAAACGGAAAAACAAAAAAAATCATTCTCCCCTGTAACGAATTTTATACTTTGGACACTAACGATTCGAACAAACTTCCAACCCTTATGTTCAAACAATTTACCAATCTTCAATGGAAATCGTTTTTTAGATCGTCCAATCTGGGAAAGAGCCTTGCGATAAAAATATTGATGGGATTTTTTGGTATAATGATGCTTTTGTATTTAGCCGGCGCCGGTTCGGGAATGTATTTTATCCTCCGTAAAATTTTCCCTGATCAAAACCCCATGTGGGTGATTAGCCAATACTTTATCTATTGGGTACTGATAGAGCTGTTTCTTCGCTACTTTATGCAGAAATTACCCGTGATGGATATTAAACCCTTTCTCACCACGCCGGTAAAAAAAAGTGCGATTGCTCATTATATTTTAGCGCGCTCAGGGGCATCGATCTATAATTTACTCTCCCTTTTCTTTTTTGTTCCCTTTGCCATAGTCCTTTTATTTCACGGATATTCAGCACTCAACGTTTTGCTTTGGGTCATCGCTATTATTGCCATTGTGCTGTGTGTAAACTATATCAATCTGCTCATAAACAAGAATGAAAAAGTGTTGATCGCTATTGTGAGCATCATCGTTTTATGTTATGGATTGGATTATTTTCAGGTAGTGGACGTCAAAGAATTTTTTGGCCCTATTTTTCATGCATTGTATGCCTACCCGATTACGGTATTGGTGCCTGTGGTATTCGTAATCTTTATTTACTATGTTAACTATCGTTTTTTAAAGAACAAAATTTATTTAGATGCCAGTTTAAAGGCAGAAACGAAAGTGGCGAATACTTCTGATTTGGCATGGACCAAGAAATTTGGGGAGATGGGGCCCTTTCTACAGCTCGATTTGAAGATGATCTGGCGAAACAAAAGAACAAAATCGCAGGTATACATTTCCTTACTTTTCGTTTTTTACGGATTGGTATTCTATACCCAGGACATGTACAGTAGCATGATGCCCATGATGGCATTTTTGGGCATATTTATGACGGGTATTTTCCTGACTAATTTTGGACAGTTTATCCCAGCTTGGGACAGTAGTTATTATGGTATGATGATGTCACAGAACATTCCCCTGCGCAAGTATTTGGAATCTAAGGCCACTTTGATTTCAGTTAGTGTTATTGTCATGTTCTTTCTTACGATACCCTATGTCTACTTTGGATGGCAGGCCTTGGCCATTAATTTCGGATGTGCTCTCTACAATTTAGGAGTAAATATACCAGTCATTTTATTTTTTGGTTCTTTCAATAAGAAGCGAATAGAATTGGATAAAAGTCCATTCGGGAATATGCAAGGCACCAGTGCCACTCAATTTTTGATAATGTTGCCTGTGTTGGGCGCACCTATCTTGATTTTCACCGTATTGTATTACCTTTTATCGTTAGAAGCGGCTATTGTTCTTTTATCGGTACTTGGCGTCATTGGTTTTGCAATGAAAAACTATTTGTTAGACCGTATTACCGAACAGTACCGAAAGAAGAAATACGGCATGGTCGCGGGCTTTAAAGAAAAGAATAGCTAGGCTTTGCTTGTCGCTAGAGCTACCCTTTGAAATTGAATTTGATACCTGAACTATGATAACAGTACAAAACCTTATTAAAAAATACGGCGGGCGGACGGTTCTGAATTTAGAACATCTAGAAATCCCCCAAGGCCAAAGTTTCGGACTGGTCGGCAACAACGGTGCCGGAAAGACTACCTTTTTCAGTCTGCTATTGGATTTGATCCAGCCAACAACGGGATATATTACTAGCAACGAGGTTCGAGTAGATCAAAGTGAGGCTTGGAAACCTTTTACATCTTCTTTTATCGACGAGTCTTTTTTGATAGGCTATCTGACTCCCGAAGAATACTTTTATTTTATCGGCGAACTCCGCAATCAGAATAAGGCCGACGTCAATGCGCTGCTTTCCGATTTTGAGGATTTTTTCCACGACGAAATTCTGGGCCAGAAAAAGTACTTACGCGACCTTTCAAAAGGAAACCAGAAAAAAGCAGGTATTGTGGCCTCCTTTATCGGAAATCCAGAAGTCGTGATTCTTGACGAACCTTTCGCTAATTTAGATCCTACTACGCAGATACGCCTTAAAAGTATTATTAATGAGTTGGCGGCACAACATAAAGTTACTGTTTTGGTATCGAGCCATGATCTGATCCATGTTACCGAGGTATGCGAGCGTATCGTTGTACTTAACAAGGGTGAAATCGTAAAAGATATTCAAACCTCGGATGAAACCTTGAAAGAATTGGAACGTTTCTTTGGCGGCTGACCGTGAAATAGAAAAGACCTTTCTGGTTACATAACCTGACAGGTCTATGGGACAAAGAGTGGTTAAAGTCTACCTTTATTATTCAGACATACAACCCATGCATAATATAAAACCAGAAACAATAAAACAAACCAAGGGGTCGGTTATTATTCTTCTCATGAAGAAAGTCCAAAGGAAAATCTTCGTTTTCAAACCATAAATGCTGGATGAATGACCTAAAACTATGGGGGTAATCGATAAAATGCTTTTTAGCAGACCGTACGGTCGGTAAAAATTGAAATTGTATTAGAGCTCTTTTGTGCTTCAGGGTTTATAGGGGCAAAGAAAAACTGTTCCCGTACAGTTTTTCCGTTCTCCGTTTTATTAAACAGATTTCTTCCACAGTATTTTGTGGTGCACCTTTGAAGGTCAAGGCGCTGTGAAATTTTACCTTTCTCTTTTTAACTCGATAACATAAGTTTTTCCGCAACCGACAACCCATAATCCGTCTATCTAAGTGAACTCGAAGTCTGTAACGCGCAAAGTGAGCAATTTTGGTCTAGGTTCTTAATACTACCAGTCTAGGCCTTTTTTTAGAACTTTTATCGACGAACTACATAATAATTCCGTTCTTTTTCAGTTAGAGTTAAGTACGTTAGCTAAACAATTTTGAAGCTTCAATATAAACTTATTCTTTTTTCGATTCTGGGGGGCATCGTTTTAAACGCCTGCTCCACCAAAAAAGACGCGTTCGTGAACCGTAACTGGCATGCGCTGAACACCAAGTATAACACCCTGTACAATGGTGATATCGCCTTTGAGGCCGGTCGTGAAGAACTCAATGAAGGTTATCAAGACGATTATTGGGAAGTGCTTCCCATAGAACGACTCGAAGTTACCGAAGAGATCAAGCTTGATTCAGAAGACAACAATCCCAACTTTATTATTGCCGAAGAAAAAGCGACCAAGGCCATACAAAAACACAGTATGGACATTAAGAACGAAGAGCGCAATCCGCAGACCGACGAAGCTTTTCTCTTATTGGGCAAGGCAAGGTACTTTGATCAACGATACATTCCCGCTTTAGAGGCCTTTAATTACATTATCAACAAATACACGTACAGCGATAAGTTGAACGAAGCCCATATATGGCGCGAAAAAGTCAATATTCGCTTAGAGAACGAAGAACTGGCCATTAAAAACCTGAAGAGGCTCCTGAGATTAGAACAACTCGAAGATCAAGATTACGCTGATGCCCGTGCAATGATGGCACAGGCCTATATCAACCAAGAAGTTATCGATACCGCTGTTCAACAATTAAAGATTGCATCGTATTACACTAAGAAAAAGCCAGAGAAAGGGCGCTATTATTATATCATTGGGCAATTATACAACCAATTAGGCCATAAAGATAGTGCCAACTATGCCTTCGATAAGGTTATTGAACTCAACCGAAAATCACCTCGGGTGTACATGATCAATGCCGAAATTCAGAAAATACGTAATACCGAAATCACGTCTGAAAATGAGCTAGAAATGCTCGAATATTTGACCGATCTCGAAGAAAATCGTGAAAACCGACCGTTTTTAGATAGAATTTACCGTCAGGTCGCAGAATACCATCTTGAACAAGAGAACGAAAGTATGGCGTTGGTCTATTTCAATAAATCGCTTCGGGCTACACTGAACGAACCTAAACTGAATGCGCTGAACTATGAGAATTTGGCCGTTTATAATTTCGATGATAATGAATATAAGTTTGCCGGAGCTTATTATGATAGCGTATTGGAGAACCTTGATGAAAACACAAAGAAATTCAGGGCAACAAAAAAGAAGCTAGATAATCTTGAAGATGTCATCAAGTATGAAGATATAGCACAATACGCAGATAGCGTCATCACGCTTTACAACATGCCCGTAGACGACCAGATGGCCTTCTTTGATGCTTATATTTCTGAATTGAAAGAGGCCCAGGCTGCAGCTGCCAAAAAAGATGAAGATCGGTTGAATGCAGGGTTTGCCACGTTTGCCGAAAGTAAAGGAGGCAAAGAAAACCAGGGCAAGTTCTATTTCTATAACCTGACCAGTTTGGGATACGGAAAGAACGATTTTGTAACCAAATGGGGAAAACGTGAACTCGGCGATGATTGGCGTTGGAGCAATAAAAGCAGAGCGTTGCCATCGGAGGCTACCGGAGAGGCCGTCGCTGCAAACGATAGTCTGAGTGGAGATCCTACGCAAGAAGAACGGTTTTCTGTAGATTTTTATATGGACCGTATTCCTAAAGATGTCGCCATCATCGATAGTCTGAAAACCGAACGAAACTTCGCCAATTATCAGTTAGGATTGATTTATAAAGAAAAATTTAAGGAAAACCTACTGGCAGCAGGAAAGTTGGAAGATGTCTTGGCATCGAACCCTGAAGAGCGATTGATACTTCCTTCAAAGTATAATCTATATAAAATCTATGAGGAAGAGGGTAGTCCTCTTTTGGCTTCTATGAAAGCTAATATCCTTCAAAACCATGGCGATTCGCGTTATGCCGAAATCATACTCAACCCTAGGGCAGTTTTATCAGACGAAAGTGATAGTCCCAGTGCGCGCTATGCGGCACTTTACAGATTATACCAAAAACAAGAGTTCTTAAATACGATAACCGGTGCAGAAGAGAATATTGAAAAATATACGGGCGACCCCATTGTTCCGAAATTCGAAATGCTGAAAGCTAATGCTCTTGGCCGATTGAATGGTTATAAGTCTTTTGAGGAAGCATTGAACTTCGTCGCGCTGACCTATCCGAACAATCCGGAAGGAAAAAAAGCCGAAATGATGGTTGCCGAACAGTTGCCCAAATTGGCGGTCAAAGAATTTTCCACAGAGGTAGGTTCGTCGGGCACTGGCAATTGGAAGGTGATCTTCCCGATTAGAAGAAGCAATAACGAAACCGCCTTAAAGTTGAATAGCGCTTTGGAAGCCGTAATAAAAGATTTAAGGTATAGAAATACCTTATCCAAAGACATCTACACTTTAGAAGACCAATTTGTAGTCGTTCATGGGTTCAAAGCGAAAGACTACGCCCTTGGCTTTGCTGAGCTTATAAAGATTAACAAGGATTATCGTATTGATAATGAGAATTTTGTAATTTCATCTACTAACTATAAAATAATCCAAGTACATAAAAACCTACAAGAATATAAAAATCAAATTTTGAAGTAATCGATACTTCGTTAACCCCAAAACCATAACAAATGTTTTCTGACAACAAAAAACCACGAACTATGAACGAAATAGGCGCACAACCCAACAGAATCTCCAAGCACACAAAAATTAAAGGTGATATCGTATCTGAAGCAGATTTTAGAATCGACGGAAAATTAGACGGCAACGTAAAGACTACCGGTAAGGTAGTTATCGGCAAAGACGGCTACATTCACGGAAAAGTCGAATGTGTCAACGCAGATATCGAGGGCAGCTTTAACGGCGAACTTTTGGTCTCCGATCTGCTTTCCCTTAAATCTTCGGCTGTAATCGAAGGCACAGTTTCCGTAACGAAATTGGCCGTAGAGCCCGGTGCTACGTTTAACGCTTCGTGTACGATGAAGGGCAAAGGTGGTTCTGTAAGCAGCAGTAGCTCGAGCAGTTCGAGTTCTTCATCTGCCAATAATGGCTTTAAATCATCTATAGGCAGCGCTTCCACGGCCAATGAAACAGCAAAAGCCTCGTAAACCGAAAAGTAATTTTAAAAATTTCGCAGCGCTTTCGGGCATTGCGTTTGAAATGGGTGCTATCATCTTCCTGTCTGTTAAAGCAGGGGTTTGGCTTGATGAGCATTACCATAACGACAAAAAAGTGTATACGGCAATTGCCACCCTCATTGGGGTGGCAATTTCTATTTGGTTAGTTTTGCGCCAACTAAAGCGTTTAAAACAGTAATGCCTAAAATCAACCCTATTGTTAGCTTTTTGCTAGTCTTAACAGCCATTCTGACGTTGGTTTTTTTTAGTCATACATACCTTCTTAACTATTTTGGCCATTCACAATATGGAAATCTGATCGTAACCTCCTACTGGGTTAACGCAGCATTGGCCGCGTTTATCTATATTCCTTTATTCCTTTTTAAAAATAGGCTGAAGAACAATATAGGATATCTCTTTATTGGTGGCAGTTTTCTAAAATTCACTTTCTTTTTCATTCTTTTTTATCCATCATATCGGGCCGATGGCGAAATGGACAAACTAGAGTTTGCGGCGTTCTTTGTTCCCTATGCAATATGTCTTGTCGTCGAAACAGTTTTTACCTCCATAATGCTCAAAAAATTGGATAAAAACCCCCTTTGAAATAAACCGTGCTTTTGCTTTTTTCTTTTTAGAAGAATAGCGTACATTTGCACCGATTTTTAGAGACCGATATTTTTGAGCTTTATGCATATCAACTACGTTACAAAATTTCTTTTTTCAGGATTTCTTTTTTTAGGTGGATTACTTGCGGCACAGGAAGTAGAGCATCAAACTGATGCACCTCATGATGATAGTAAAGCTACCATCCAAGAGGAAATCGATGAGGACATCGACCACCACATTAAAGATTCACATTCTTTTACATTCTTGTCCGATTCTGAAACAGGCAAGCACTATGGCTTTCCTTTGCCAGTTATACTCTGGGATGAAGGCGTTCATGTGTTTTCTTCCTCGAAATTCCATCATGGAGAAACGGTTGCCGAAAGCAATGGTAACTATTATAAACTATATCACAGTAAGATTTATAGAACCGATGCAGCGGGAACGATAAACTATGATGAAGATCATCATGCTTCAAATGTTAAACCTATAGATTTTTCGATTACCAAGAACGTGCTTATGATGTTCGTCACGGGACTGTTGATGTTCTTACTTTTCGCCGGTTTGGCTAAGTCTTTCAAAAAAGGGCCAATTGCTACCGGCGCAGGTCGATTTTTCGAACCTATCATACTTTACATAAGGGATGATATTGCAGAACCGAATATCGGGCCTAAGTACAAAAAATTCATGCCCTACTTATTGACCGTATTCTTTTTTGTATGGTTTTTGAACTTATTCGGACTTACGCCTTTGGGCGTGAATGTTACCGGAAACATTGCAGTTACCTTTGCATTAGCGATTATCACATTTATCATTACACAATTTTCTGGAAACAAAAATTACTGGAAGCATATTTTTTGGATGCCCGGCGTGCCAGTGCTGATGAAGTTTGTTTTGGCACCTATCGAATTACTGGGGGTTTTTATTAAGCCGTTTGCTTTGATGATTCGTTTGTATGCAAACATAATGGCGGGTCACGTTGTATTGATGAGCATCATAGCCTTGGTGTTTACCGTCCAAAATTGGATTGGCGGAGGACTTTCATTGGTGCTTGCTTTTTTCCTATCAATTATTGAATTGTTAGTAGCGGCCTTACAGGCCTATATTTTTACGTTATTATCGGCTTTATATTTTGGCTTTGCAGTAGAAGAGCACGACCACGAAGAGGCACATTAATTAGGTTTGCCGAACGTAACCGAATTGAAATTGAATGTTTAATTTTTAATTATATATACTATGGAAGTTCCAACTATTGTAGGAGCAGGTTTAATCGTTATCGGTGTTGGTATCGGTATCGGTAGAATCGGTGGTTCAGCGATGGACGCTATTGCCCGTCAGCCTGAGGCTACTGGTAAGATTCAAACAGCGATGTTGATTGCAGCGGCGCTTATTGAAGGTATTGGGTTTGCGGCTTTGTTCGTAGGCTAAGAGTATTGAACAACGACCCTAACGGTTGGTTAGGGCCGTTGTTTTAATGATTAAACAAAACACATCATGGATAAATTAATCAACGATTTTTCTTTTGGGCTCTTCATTTGGCAAATAGTGCTTTTCGTACTACTGCTGCTACTTTTACGAAAGTTTGCATGGAAACCCATTCTGAATGCGGTGAACGATCGCGAAGACGGCATCAAAAATGCTTTGGCCGCCGCAGAAGAGGCAAAGAAGGAAATGCAGAATGTAACCGCTGATAGCGAAAAGCTTTTAAAAGAGGCCCGTACTGAACGCGAAGCGATGTTGAAAGAAGCTCGTGAAATCAAAGATAAAATGATTGCCGATTCTAAAGAGCAGGCGAAGGTCGAAGGTGACAAAATGCTAAAACAGGCCCAAGCCGCGATTGAAAGTGAAAAGAAAGCTGCAGTAGCCGATATCAAAAATCAGGTGGCCGAACTTTCCGTAGCGATTGCGGAGAAAGTTTTGAAGGAGCAACTATCCAACAAAGACAAACAATTGAAGTTGGTCGAAAGTATGTTGGGCGATATCAAGTTAAATTAATTGGTAAAAAGTTATTGAGTTTTTAGGTACTGTTCCACTAACTCACTAGTTCACTAACAAAAAAACATGAGCGACTCAAGAGCAGCCATAAGATACGCAAAAGCCGTTTTAGACCTAGCCGTCGAAAAAAAGGCGACGAGTGCAGTTGAGAAAGATATGCGTTCTATCGTAGCAACGGTTTCTGATAGTAAAGAGTTACGTAATATGTTGGCAAGCCCCATAATCAAAGGGGAAACCAAAAAAGAGGCATTGGCTGCTATTTTTAAGGGAAGTAATGCCATCACTAGCGGTCTCATCGACACGCTTACAGCGAACAAAAGAATAGCCATTCTAAACGAGGTGGCCCTAAAGTATATCATTCTTAACGAAGATTTAAAAGGCGAAGGTGTTGCCTATGTAACTACCGCGGTGCCTTTAACTGCGGAGTTGGAAAAGAAGGTATTGAAGCAAGTTGCCCAATTGACCGGAAATAAGGTTACTATTGAAAACATAGTCGACAAGCGTATTGTTGGAGGTTTTGTCTTGCGTGTTGGCGATTTACAATATGATGCCAGCATTTCGAACAAGCTTAACAATTTGAAAAGAGAATTTACAAATAGTCTATAATAAATTGGAAGACAGACATCTAACGTCTAACGTCTAACATCTAACGTCTTATAAAATGGCAGGAGTAAAAGCCG